>JBCCBL010000258.1:0-4501 GCA_039034055.1 Verrucomicrobiota bacterium
CCTACAGCCTCCAAACGATCATGCAGCATCCGGGTTTCACTTGCAGCAGCGAGCACCAGGAGAATGCCCAGGGCGTTATCGTTCGATTGATCCGAACACGTCGATACTACCGAAAGAACTCTTGAGCCTCGAAGGACACATGATGGCCCTGAGGCTGGCGCAGACCCTTGGAGTGCCGACCATAAACGGAAACTCTGGTATGCTGCCCGATGGATGGCATCTCAAGGAAATTGCTTTTTATGATGAGCCATGGGATGAGCCTCTGAAGGCATGGCTGGGTAAGCATGATCGTTCGGAGGTCGGGTTTATTGGTATTATTGATCTTGATACGGGAGAGTGGAATGAAGTCCCTCTAAACTATTGATGCGTGGTCGGTGTCTTGATCATTTTACATCGGTGTGTAATGCGGATTGAGAATCATTCGCGCGACCATCTCTGAATCTAGTCATTGATTTTGATAAGGCACTTCACTTGGGTCTTTCGCAGAGCATCTCACCCCAAATACCATCGTATCTAGATGATAGAATGTGAAACCCAGCTCTACGTATTAAACCTTCCATTATCCACGAGAAGGTGCTGAATTCTTCGTTTATGTGAATTTCGAAATCGGAGCGTGGCCATGAAGTCTTGGGAAGTGCCTCGTCTATCCATGCGTCGAAATGCTTGTCGCTCTCACTCGGGTCAAATTGATAAATAACATCTGCGATGTAGAGACGGCCCCCTGGTTTTAGGCATTCGAAGAAACGGCAGAGTGCCACTGCTTTCCAAAAATCGGGAAGGTGATGAAAGGAAATCTTGGATACGATTATGTCGACTGGAGGTTCGTCGTGTTCATAAGAGAGGAAGGCTCCATGCCTTGTTTTCAGATTTCCGACTCCGTGGGATTGCGCGGCGCGTTGGGTCTCGGTGAGCATAGCGGATGACGGGTCAACGGCAGTCACGTTAGCTCCGTATTTCGCTGCCGCGATAGAAAAGAGTCCTGTCCCGCAGCCAAACTCTAGAAGGGTGGTGCCCGGACCGATCGCGAGTTCAACTGCGAGACTGGATTCTTTTTCAAGGGTTTTCCCCATAGCTTCGTTGTAGATGGCAACTATTTCCGGGTCATTGAAATCAGTGGATACCGTCTTAAATTCGTCGTAGATATATTTCATGCCTCGTTTGACTATGATTGACGCGATGCATCTGCCGGCTCGATTACGGTGATGCGGGTGCCGGCAATGACGATGGATCCTTTTGGAAGATCAGCGAGTTCACGTGGATCGGAGACGATGCGAATCTTTTGGCTCTGAGAGAACCAGCTTTTGATTTTTTTGAGTAGTGAGTCCTTGATCATAGCACGTTGGATTTTGCCAGATCGCTGGAAAGTTGTTTAGGTCTAGTCCTTGTGAAAGTGTGGTGATACAGTTTTGATATTTCTAATCTGTACTGGTGCATTGATGTTAGTTCTGTTTCTGTATCGTTTCTAGTCGGTCTGATATTTTATCCAAATGAGTGCCGTGGAGAATATGAATGAGTATATTTATGAGCGCCTGGCTCGGAAGTTTACCGAGCAGATTTCCAAAGGATTGCTCAGAGTGGGAGATAAGCTGCCTTCGGTTCGGGCGATCTGTCGGCAGGAAGGCGTGAGCACGGCGACTGCGATGCAGGCTTTGACTTTGCTCGAGGCACGGGGATTGATTGAAGCGCGTCCGCGCTCGGGGTTTTACGTGCGCTGGAGGAAGGTGCAGGAGTCACCGACACCGGAGTCGAGTGTTTGCAGCCTTGAGCCGACGGTTGTCGGTGTCTCCGATATTGCCGCGGATGTGTTCAAGGCGGCTAGCGATCCGAATTTGGTTGCTTTGGGTACTGCGATTCCGGCGTCGGACCTTTTGCCGATGGAGAGAATATCGCGCTACCTTGCGACCGCCGCGCGTACTCATAGCGAAACAATTGGGCGCTACGATATCACCGTTGGCTATCCACCGCTGATCCGTCAGCTCGCTCTCCGTTTTGCTCGGATGGGTTGCGATGTGCCGCAGGATGAGATCGTGATCACTATCGGCACCATGGAGGCTCTCAATCTGGCTCTGCGCGCTGTTGCCAAAGCGGGCGATATTATTGCGGTGGAGTCGCCGTGTTATTTCGGGATTTTGGAAATCATTGAAAGCCTTGGACTGAAAGCGATTGCAATCCCGGCGACGGATGATTCGGGAGTGGATCTTCAATTGTTGGAAAGCGCTTTGGAAAAGCATCCGATCAAGGCGTTTATTCTGAATTCGAATTTCAGCAATCCGAGCGGGCATTGTATGAGTCCAGAGGATCGCATGAGAATGATGCAGTTGCTGGAGGACCACGGCATTCCTTGTATCGAAGATGATAACTATGGAGAGCTGGTTCACTGTGGAGAACGTCCCAAACCGCTCAAGGGCTACGGTAAAGGCTGCAAAGTGATCCATTGTGCGTCGTTTTCGAAAACGCTCTCGCCGGGACTGCGCATAGGCTGGATTGCTGCTGGTGATTATGCCGAGCGGGTCAGGCGTTTAAAATATATTAGCACTGTGGCCACTCCGATGATCCCGCAGATCGCCCTATCGGAATTTTTAGAATCAGAGTCATATGATCGCCATTTACGAAAGCTCCGCTCGGCACTCTGTACGCAAACTGCGCAGACCAGCGAGGCAATTCTGAGAGCCTTCCCTCCTGGAACGCGAGTCAGCCAGCCTCGTGGAGGCTGTGCTCTGTGGGTGCAGTTGCCGCCGTCTGTGAATGCCATGGACCTCCATGCAGCGGCTTTGAAAGATGGGATTAGCATTGCTCCAGGTCAGCTCTTTTGTCCGCATGGGAAGTCGGAGGATCGCATACGGATTACCACTGGGCAGCCATTTGACTCCGTGGTTGATGAATCGATCAAGGTGCTGGGGGCTCACGTTCAGCGGTTAGCGCAGCAAGCGCTTACGGTGGTGTGAGGTGAGAGATTCGCGATATATGGGATCGTTCATTGCGCACTTTCATTACCAAAGACTTTGAACACACCGACAAAAGCCTGGAAGAGCTAGAGTATCATTATGGTGAGAGTTATAATCGAGGTCTCTGCGGCGCTTGATTCGAGTGGAGCTAGTTTGAATTTTGGAGCTGATTCGGGCGGGGAAATGCTCCGTTTCCGCGAGATGAATCGACGATAATTGTGTGTGGACTCACTTCAAGATGAGACAAATTAAGTTGAGGGTGGAGGTTCCGTTGGTAGGTTTGGTCTGCTGCCCATGGATATCAATACGCGCAAAAAGCCTGTCTATCCTCTGGATGATTTACTCAAGGTGTACTTGAGCAAATACGGTCGGTCCCTCGACGGTTCGGTGACATATGAGCGTTTGAAGGCATTTCATGTGGCAGCACCGTTGCTGGATGAAAACGGGGTCGACACGCTCTGGCAGTCGGTCGCATATCGTCCCGATGAGCAGCCCAAGCTACACAGTGACCTGTGCCGTATCTATTCTGTGCTCAAGACTGGGCGTGCTTCAAAATGGATGTCCCACCTCTATGTAGATCGCATTGACTTCTGCACCTTCGGCAACTCTCAGCCATTCCGGATCCGAATCGTCAATTCTCACAATGACAACCAGGACTATTATTATGTGAAAAAGGCCGACGCCTCGCGAATCTATGGCCTCGAAATCGAGCACCTGTTGTCCCCTTATCGTATCCATTATCTTGTATCGAAAGAGACTCTAATCGAAGAGCATATTGTGGGTGTCCCTGGGGATGTCTTTATCCGCGATTGGTTGAAAGGGCCGCACATAAATGGAGTGCGTCTCGCCAAAGAGTTGGTTAAGTTTAATGCGCGCTGCTTCATCCAACTCCTGGGGGATATGCGCTCTTATAATTTTGTGGTAAGTGTCAGTCCAGATATTGAGGAGTCACAAATCCGCATACGTGCTATGGATTTTGATCAACAGTCTTACAGCGGGATTAAGAAGTTTTACCTACCTCAATTTTTCAGGGAAAATTTCCCATTAGTTGAATACTGTATGCAGAGAATAGATACGACGACAGCCAAGCAATACCGACTGGAAGAACTCGCGATGCTGCAGCGCAGGATCGACCAGGTCCCGGATCGACTGAATGATTTGTTGACGAGCATGCGTGCGACGATGATTTCGACAGAAGAAAAGATCTATAAACTCCGTAGTTCTCTAGCCGAGCACTATGCTGAATCGCGCTTTAACAAATGTCTCAACATGGGAGAAATCCTAACCCTAAGTATCGCGTTGGTCGGAGAAGAACTGCACCTCGTCGAGTCGGACAAGACCCTCATTCCATTTGTTGGCGAGTTACGAGGTGCCTAGCCAAATGTATTTACGTTTTTGATATATAGATGATGGTCTGCTGCCCCGAACCCTTTCTTTTGATAGGTGATGCCGTTTTCTGGAACGCACTCATTGGTGTGCATGTCGTTGGTATGTTTGCGCTGATTGGGGTCATTGCGTGGAGGTTTCGCGGTGCTTCTCGGAGCCTCACAGTCGAC
>JBCCBL010000259.1:0-4477 GCA_039034055.1 Verrucomicrobiota bacterium
AACCAGAGATGCCGACCGGATTGATCATCGAGTCGAAGCCACCTGCCAGCATCACGTCGCAAGTGCCCCGGCGCATTGCCTCAACTGCTCTTGCGTTCGCATATAGATCCACCAGCGCTTCTTTGGATACAAACCCACACCACTCAATCCTATCTACCACTCCAAGGCGGGCTGCCAGCTTTTTCAACTTCTCAGCATAAGACTCTGAACCCACCGCACCGACAAATTTGATCTTCACCTGGGCTTTGGTTTGTGCCAGTGAGTTCAATACAAATTCCTGACGTTTCAAAGTTTCTAAACGGCCGGGGCATAATAAATAATCCCCGTATGGGCCTAGGCGGAGATCCTCAGCCAGGCCGGGGGGGTGGTACAATACCGTCGAATCCCGATTACAGAAAGCCTGCAAGCGCTGCTTCACGTTTTCTGAATTCGCAAAAATCTCAGCCGCCTCTCCGAGCAGTTTTCGCTCTGAAACACGAATCGCATCTCTTACCGAACGCCCGCCCTCTTGAAGAGCCAGATCGGCCTTGGGATCGTCCCAAAAATCAAAGGCAGATCGATACTGGTGAATGATCCACAATACCTTCCTCGAGTGCCTCACATGATACGCGGGAAAGCGTAGGCCGATGACTTGATCCACAGGCTTCCCATTCACCTCCTCGAGGTCGAACATCCGGGCAGCCATCAAATGATCCATAACACTCCAGGGACTCCTCCAATTAAACGGTATCTGGACAAGCTCCACCTCATACCCACACCCACGAAGCGCATTGACCAAGTTATCGGCATGCAACTCAGCGCCGCCCCGCGTGAAAGGCACCTGCGTATTGACGACCGCTACCCTCAATTCCTACCTCCACCCTCATAGAGCAAGTTCAGGGATCTCTCTAAATTCACTTGACGCCGGTAAAGCTCTCTCAGTCGTCTTGCAGGCAAAATCCGAGGAATCCCCAAAAGATTCCGCAGATTGACATGAATCTCGAGCAGCGTATTCGCTCCCAGGTCTTCACCCGATGTCATCTCTAAATCATTAAAAAATCGCTGCCTTTGTTTGACCAAAGTGCTGTGGAGTCGAAAGACACGCATCAAAGGAAGCTGAATGGAACCCAAGGACTGAGTGCGCTCAAGTGCATCCAAAGCATCATCTTGCTGCTTCAAATGAGGCTCCTCTACCGTCAACGGAATATCAAAGCTGCGCGCCAATACGGTCTCTTGATGCGCCAATAACTGTTCAAGCAAAACAATCATCACTCCCGAAGGCATTCGCAGACGCCGCAACCAGTAAGGCCAGCTGGGATTCCGATGATTCAACCAATCCAAATAAGCGACAATACTTGCCACCGGCCCGCGCGTGTGATGCCTCAGCCGACTGAAATACCACAGAGACACATCCATCAAATTTCTCCCAAAATCGCGACCCGGAGGCTCCCATTGAATCGGACGATTCCAGGGTTCCAAGTGACTACCCGGCTCTGAAGAGATAAAGCGAGCACCTCTATACGTAATCTTCAACGACATATTTGAAGGGGGAAACTTACGACATCCATCCAGCTTCACGACAAGATTCTATTTCCATCAAAACCCCGAAATCCGACTTTTTATAGAAAACACTTGCTAAGCCATGCCGTTTTTGGCTGTCTCTCCGCTTCACCGATGCACCCGTAGCTCAATTGGATAGAGCGCCTGACTACGGATCAGGAGGTTAGGGGTTCGACTCCCTTCGGGTGTGCCACTCACGATCAAAACGAGTGGGGTCGACACCAAAGAAGATTTTATTTTCGGACTCATTTATCGCGGGAGGCTCCTCGCCCAGTTCAAGGCCGAGCGTGTGTGGAGATTCCCTGGTGTCTTTTAAATGAGGTTAGCTCCGGCGAATCAGGCTCCATGCCAGTTCTTCGGTCTTCGCTGACCCCCCTCACGCCTACTCGTTCACACTTGCCTCCTATGCGTGAAGTGCCTCCAAAACTGCTTGAGGATTCTTCGACGCGACCTGAAGCAACGCCTTCGCTGGACCATCCGGCACACGTCTACCCTGCTCCCAATTCTGAAGCGTCCTGATACTTACTCCAATCATCAAGGCGAACTCTTCCTGCGAAACGGATAACCCGCTCCTAATCTGCTTAATGTCAGGAAAGTCGATCACTGTAGTTCTACTTGCCTTAACTTTGCCTTTCTTTATCTGACCTGCTTCTTTAACACTCTCTAGTAAGTTTGAAAAATCTTCGTCGTTCATTTTAGGTAATCCTCCACGTAGGTTCTTAACTGCGATAATTGCTTCGGTGACAAATCCTCCTGCTTACCCTTCTTGTAGGCGTAAAGCATATAGATCGCGTCACCCGAATCCCAATAGTAGATAATTCTCACTCCACCGCGCTTTCCAGACGTTCCAGCACCCCAACGCACCTTGCGAATCCCGCCGCTGGCCTTCATAATAGCGCCCGCGTCAGGCCTGAGAAGGAGCGAAAGCTGCAAATGCCTATACTCCTCATCGCTAAGTGTTTTGGTGATTGATGCAGTAAAGATCGAGGTCTCTACGAATAACATACCTCGAGAGTGCGCCAATGGAGTACTTTTGTCAAATCTATCGTGAACGTTGAGTGCTGGAACGGCTGAAAACCGTTCCTAGACACGACTGGTTGTGATTTTTTTGGACGATAAAGGATCCATGCTAACGATTTGCTTTATTCATTCTGATTTTTCTTTTTTCGATCGTAAGCTCTTCTTGCTTCTATGCATTTTTTAAGGGCATCAATATACATGCACCGATCACGTTCACGCCAATCTTCGGACAGAACCTTTGAAGGGTCGCGCCCTAGCTTCTCCATACTCTTTCTGGCAACAGAGATGACTTATTGCTTCATGCTGAAGAGCCTTAACGTGAATCATTGTAAGATGCCTTTTTAGAAGTTTTGGATCTGATGGATAATTCCAATGTTCCTCAGTGAAAAACACTTCCCCGTGGACTCGCTCGACAAACTCGCATGTCGGGTAATATTTTCCGTCGTTAGAGTGGGTCTACTTAGATGAAAGGAAATTCTTCACTTGAAACCAAACCTATTCTCCCAAACACCCCAAACCGTAACTTCGCTGCAGACAATCTACGTTAGATCTCACGACTTGTTGGCACCTCAGTAGTGTAGCCTTACCTGTGCGATATAGATAGCGTCATCATCTTTGAGAATCCGATAGACCAATCGATGCTCATCATTAATTCTCCTAGACCAGTACCCTTCCAACGAGTGCTTCAATGGCTCAGGTTTGCCTAAACCCTCGTTTCCATTTCTTTCGATGTCTTTGAGTAGATCGTTAACCTTCTTCAACATCTTCTTGTTGGTTTTGATCCAATATTGATAGTCATCCCATGCGCGATCAGAGAAGATCTTCCTCACTCTACCAACTCCTCCTCTTTTCCTTTTCCTGATTCAAGCTGCTCTATAGACTCCAACAGACGCCTAGCATTTCGCGGACTCCTGAGTAAGTAGGTAGTCTCTTTCATCGATTCGTAGTCCTCGAGAGACATCATAACAACAGCCTCAGAACTCTTTTTGGTTATAATGACTGGATCATGGTTCGAGCAGACTCCGCTGATAGTTTGGGCTAGATTCTCTCTCGCTTGAGTATACGTTATCGCATTCATATGTCCAGAATACCGTACATCGGGCAGATGTCAAACGTTTCTGCGAACGTTGAGGATGATCACGCAGCGTAGCGGAGTGGATCACTCCGTCTGGATATGTCCGGTTTGAAGTGCGGGATATGGGGTTCTGATTCATGATTTTTATAATGGGGTATCGAGTGTTCTATCTTTTATTCTTTTCTAAAAGCCTGCCCGGGTTCGATTATCTGGGGATTCACTTTTAGCATGCTTGGTTTTTTCCTCATTAAAGTCAGATACTTTTAAACCACCCACTTCGCTCAAGAGCACAAAGTTCACGAAGCGGATAATCCTCGGAATTTCTGTCCTTCGTGCACTCGGCGCTCTTCGTGGTTAAATTTGTAATTCATTTTTCTACATATCGTGGAGATGTGGCGCGGCTTTAGCCGTTGCCACTTCTGGCTGGTTCAGCTTTCGATTCCCTTCGGATTTCGGATATAGTTAGAAATGATTCTATCGTGCTTTTGGAATTCTTCAATTACATCCGAAACGCTTGCTTTGGTGAGCTTCCCGCTTCCACTGATCGATTCGAGCATGATCGTAAGCTGTCCTTCTACCTCTTCTATTCCTTGTTCTGATTTGGTTACATTCAAACGTAGGTGCTCATGTGGTAAACTGTGTGCAATCTGGTTTCGTAAATGAGCAATTCTGTGAAAGGACTTTGGGTCTACTTTTCGCCATCCCATTTCTTCTTGCAGGTTAAACCTTCCCAAACCAGGAGCGGTAATTGGTGCTGGTGGTAAATCAAGGCTAGTATAAGTATTGTACGGAGATTTGACTTTAACTTGATAAAATGTCAAGGGTTTATCTGCTGTTTCCCTA
>JBCCBL010000260.1:0-4475 GCA_039034055.1 Verrucomicrobiota bacterium
CGAAATTCTCGGCGTCACCACGATTGGAAGCTCGGTCACTCAAGAAATTCAAAAAAATGCCCTACTCTCCGTCCTGGCAGCGCTCGGAGGCATCCTCATATACGTGGCCCTCCGCTTTGAATTCGGATACGGAATCGGCGCTGTCGTCGCGACTATTCACGACGTTTTGATGACGGTTGGACTCTTTGTCATATTCGGAGGGCAGTTCACCGCTCCAATGCTTGCCGCCATCCTCATGATCGTTGGTTATTCGATCAATGACACCATTGTCGTGTTTGACCGCATCCGCGAAGAGCTTGGACTCAATCCTGAGGCATCCCTCAAAGACATTGTCCATGCGTCCATCAATCGCGTCCTCTCTCGGACAATTTGGACGAGTTTGACGACTTTGCTCGCTGCAGGAACCCTCCTGATATTTGGGGCCGGTGTCATCCAAGACTTTGCTATGATATTCGTATTTGGCATCATCACCGGGACTTTCTCGTCCATCTTCATTGCGACTCCGATATTCTTCGCCTGGCACAAAGGAGATCGCAAGCATGTCGAAGCTGGCGAAACCCCACTACGCCGCTATGAGTGGGAAGTCTCGACCAAGGAGTCGCGCGGAGAAGCATAAAACTCCGTTCGCGCCCCCTGAGATTCTGCCAATCTTCCGGCACTCATAAATGGATTGGACATTCGAACCCGCCCACCACACATCAGCGAAAGCGCTCTCCATAGCGCTCAATATGCATCCTGCGGTCTGCACGCGACTCATTCAAATCGATCAGCGTTTCTCCGATCCTGAAATAGCCGAAACATTCCTAAAACCAAGGCTTTCGAATCTTGATGATCCCTTCAACATCACAAACCTACGCGACGCCGTAGATCGCTTACACCAGGCCCTCATCCACAACGAAAAAATCATCGTTTTTGGTGACTACGATGTCGACGGTGTTTCCAGCACCACCCTCCTGGTGAGCATTCTGCGTCGTTTTGGCAATAATCCCAACTACTGCATCCCCCTGCGGTCCGAAGAAGGCTACGGTCTGAGCCATTCTGCCATTGAGCGTGCCCTAAACGAACAGGGAACTCCGCACCTGTTCATCGCCCTCGACTGCGGTACGAATTCACGGAAAGAGATCGAGTCACTCAACGAAAGAGGCATCGATACGATTGTGGTCGATCACCACCAGTCGACTGAAGAAGGCCACGCACCTGGCCTCGTCGTGAATCCCCATCTATTCGACGATGCCGCCGCTCCTTGGAAAGATTTATGCACGGTCGGGCTCACCTTTAAACTCGTCCACGGCCTGATCAAAAAACTGCGACTCCTCGGAGATGAGTCTGCTGAACAAATCGATCTGCGCCAATTCCTGGACCTGGTCGCTCTCGGCACCGTTGCAGACCTCGTCCCTCTAGTTTCGGAAAACCGGATTCTCGCCTTCCGGGGACTGCGCTCGCTCTACCACACCAAACGCTGCGGCATTCACGCCCTATTCCAGGTCAGCGGTATCGATCTCGCCGAACTAGACGCTTTAAGGCCGGCGGACGTATCATTCCGGCTAGGCCCGCGTATCAATGCGAGCGGCCGCCTCTCCGATGCGACGATACCGGTAGAAATGCTCTTGGGCACGGATTTCAAAGACTGCGCCCGCGCTGCCGCTCAACTCGAATCGATGAATCGCGAACGCCAAGCTATCGAGCGCGCCATAACCAGCGAGGCCATGCAAGACATCGAAGAACGCGGATCAGAAGCGCCCGGGATTGTCACATACAACCACGACTGGCACTCCGGCGTAGTCGGGATTGTCGCCAGCCGTGTCTCAAAACACTATCACCGCCCCGCCATCGTCTTGGGCGAAGACGGCGACCGGGCTAAAGGCTCCGGCCGGTCGATCCCAGGGATAGATCTTGTAGCGGTACTCGAAAAATGCCAAGACCTCCTAGACCACTGGGGAGGCCATCCGATGGCGGTCGGTGTTTCGATTGACCCAGCAAACGTGGGCGCTTTCCGGTCTCGCTTCACCGAAGCAATCAGCGAACTCTACCCAAAGGGACTTCCAGAACCCACCATTTCCGTCGCCGCCTACATCTCTCCAGAAATGATCTCTGAGGAATTTGTCGAGGACGTCGAAGAACTCCAACCCTTTGGACAGGCCAATCCCGAACCGGTCTTTGCAATCGGTCCGATCACCTTGCAGACACCTCCAAAAATGTTTGGCAAAGGCCACGTGCGCTACCAAATCACCCAAAAGTCTGGAGAAAGAATCGCTTGTATCAGTTGGAACCAAGGACATCGAGCGCCGCCGATGCGTAGGCCCATTGAGATCGTCGCACAGATTGGTTGGAACGTCTGGAACGGTGAACGCAATGTCCAGGCAACCGTGCTCGATTGGCGATTTGCTCGATCTTAGCACACAAATCGCAATTTTCCTTTGTCTTCCTCGCAGGTTGTTCGATTCACTGGGGCATGGACACTTCAAAGCTCTGGGATTTCACCCAACTCCTTGTCGACGAAAGCGCACGACTGATCCTGTCATACTGGGATCGAGACGATCTGGAGGTCATTAACAAAGGCGACGACACTCCGGTCACCATGGCCGATAAAGGTGCCGAAGAAGTGATGCGCACCCTCATCAACCGCCACTATCCCGATCACGGCATCATCGGCGAAGAATATGGTCGGGAAAACGATGATGCCGATTTCGTCTGGGTCCTCGACCCCGTGGACGGAACTTTTTCCTTCGCCCACAACATACCCCTGTTCGGGACCCTCATTTGCCTAAAATACCAAGGACAACCGATACTCGGCGCGATCAACCAGCCGGTCCTACAAAAATGCCTGATCGGCAATGGCAGTGTCACCAAACTCAACGGTAAAACCGTCACATGCTCAGACACCACGGAACTAGATCGCGCCACCTTATTGACCACTGATAGTCGACGAGCTGCAGATCTAAAACCCGATACCCACTTCGCGAAACTTGCTAAAAGTGCCCGCATCTTCCGAACCTGGGGCGATGCCCATGGCTACTTGATGGTCGGATGTGGGGATGCCGATATTATGACGGATCCCATTGTCAACGAATGGGATTTCATTGGACACGTCCCAATCATTCGCGGAGCCGGAGGAATCATCACCGACTGGGAGGGCCAGGATCCTGTCGGAGGCACCTCAGTGATTTGTGCCAATAAGCACCTTCATCCCAAAGTTATGGAGATTCTCCACGGCTGACTCGACCGATCAAGTTTTCGGAAAACGCTGACCTTGAGGTTGATTTCAAGAGTCTCTTCTCCCCCTGCGAGATTACTCATTCCCAGTCTTGAAAAATTGATCGGAACTGGGAACATCGCGAGATGGTCAACCAAATCCGCACCGCTGCTCGAGCCTTGATGATACGAGACGGCAAAATCCTTCTCATCAAGATGAAGGATCAGCGCGGTGTATTCTTTGTCCTTCCGGGAGGTGGCCAACGCGCCGGTGAGACTCTTGAAGATGCCGTTGAGCGCGAATGCTCAGAGGAAACTGGCTGCGAAATCAAAGCCGGTAAACTTGCTTACATCCGCGAATACATTGGCCGAAATCACTCATTCTCTAAAGCGCATCGGCGTTTTCATCAATTAGAGGCCGTCTTCTATTGCCAAATTACCTGCCTAGATAACTTCGGAAATGGATGTGAGTCCGACAAAAAGCAGGTAGGCCTTACATGGGTTCCCCTCAAAGAGTTACCCAAGACTGAATTATACCCCAAACAACTGAAAGACATTTTCGAAAACGGGACTATAAAGGCAGATAATCTATATCTTGGAGATATAAATTGATTCGAATAACTGTATCCATTTATCAATACTGATCTAGCGATCTCAAAGACAACGGATCCGATAATCCAATATCGTGTAGTCCTGGAGAAATGACAGTGTTGTCATAATTGATTGGGCCTGTTGATCCGCCCATCATTTATCCGTATTACAGGCTTATACCCTCAAGCCCCCTCCCTCACATCGTTTTGACTCGAACTAAGAAATTACCAGCCCTCGCTTTTTGTTTATTCCTCATATTTAGACAAACTGCCCGAGGAGAATGGTGGTATCTCGAACACTTCCCCTTCATTTACTCGTCAGTACAAGAATGGTGTATCATCGAGAATCAATCATCGGAAATTTGGATCTATACCTTCTCAGAAGCCTCCTGGACGTCCTCCGACCAATACGACTTCGAATCGGAATGGTGGCACGTCGACGACTATCCATATATCTACAGCCAATCCACTGGATGGTTATATTGCCATACTCCCACTAATTCATTCCAAACGACTGTGATTGCGACCGGGATTACTGAGACCTTTACCGGAAACTCAAGCGACGGAAGCAATCAATCCGACTCCGAAGACTCCACTGAGTCCATCACACCCGTCACCTGGGGAATTCAAAATGCAACTGTTGGGAATTCCATAAATATTTCTCTTCTCGAAGCATTTACCATCATCGGAGCC
>JBCCBL010000261.1:0-4471 GCA_039034055.1 Verrucomicrobiota bacterium
CACGAATGGCTGGCTTTACGCTGGTCGAGATCGTTGTTGCTACCTTCATTATGGCGGTATTTACGGTGCTCGTATTGGGGGTTTCCAATGGAGTATTGCAGATTTGGGGTAGCGCTGCGGGCCGGGTCGAATCCACACGCGAGTCTCGGCTAGTGCTCTCCACTATCGAATCTGATTTTGATGGGATCGTTTACACGAGTAGCGGGGAGGTTTTGCACTACGAAATCGAGGATTTGGGCTCAGGAAATTTCGATCCTCAATCGCAGGCCCGTTTGATCTTAGTAGCGTCAACCTTAGATGCGCCTGCACGTGATTTCGGAGGTATCGAACGCCCCGGTGATATTTGCGGTATTCGCTACGAACTCAACTACCTGAAAATCTTCGATGGAAGCGGAACGGAGGCCAAGTTCTCCCTGTATCGAGGCACTGCAGACACCTTGACTACGTTCAATGAATTGCTTGGTGTGAATGATCTTAAGACAGCATGGGAAGATGAAATCGAGGCTGGGGTGGGCGTGCTAACGGAAAGCTCACCTGCCTACAAGGTCTCTAGTGATGCAGGCCTCTATTCATCACAGAATCGGCGAAATATCTATGCTTCCAACGTGGTTGACTTCAAAGTTACCTTCTACTCTCGAGATCTTACTGACGCTAGTATTGCCGAAGAGACAGTTAACACTTTTTTGGCCCTTAGAGATGGGCAACTGTATGTTGACGACGATACTACCCCAGTTGACCGGGAACTCGTTTATGCCGATTTGCAATTTGCATTCCTTTCCTCTGAAGGCGCATTAGCACTTCAGAGACATAGCGAAGGAGTCGACTCCATTTACAAAAACCTGACCGAGATAATCGACGAATATGGTCAACGTTTCACGCGTCGAGTCGCTCTCAGCGGTGCCCGATAGAGGGTCGCTGTTGAATCGCTTCTTCTTATCTGAATCACGCGCTTGGCATCGTCGATGAAGTTCAAACCTTGGATACTCGCGGCACGGCCGAAGACACTCCCGGCTGCTGCGTGCCCGGTGTTAGCGGGCTCGCTCCTCGCGTTTTCAGAAAATGCCTTTGTTTGGATTCCGGCGATGGTCGCTGTGCTCTTTGCCTTTTTGGTGCAGATAGGAACCAATTTCGCAAATGATTATTTTGACTTCAAAAAAGGGGCAGATACACCCCAGCGAAAAGGCCCGGCCCGCGCAGTGGCTTCCGGCTGGATAAGCCCAAAATCGATGCTTCGGGCAACCATCGGGGTGCTCGCATTGGCATTTTGTGTAGGTCTTACGCTGATACCTTTTGGAGGGTGGATGACTCTTGCCGTGGGGTTGATTTCCATAGCATGTGCATTTGCATACACCGGAGGGCCCTATCCTTTGGCCTACAAAGGACTCGGAGATGTCTTTGTGGTGATATTTTTTGGTTTCGTCGCCGTCGGCTTTACTTTTTACGTGCAGGCGGGTTATTTTTCACCACTGGGTTGGACGATTGGTTTGGCTCAGGGCTTACTCATCAACAATCTGCTGGTTATCAATAATATCCGTGATATTGAGGAGGATCGAAAGAGTCATAAAATGACGTTGCCAGCGCGTTTCGGTCGCACTTTTGGACTGATACAGTATCAAGCTTCCATTACAATCGCGTGTCTTATCGCTCTTGGAATAGCCCTGGCAACCGATCAAGCTGCCTATTTTTTACCAGCTATGACTTATCCCGTTGGACGCTATTTGGGCATAATGACAATGAAAGCCGTTGATCCCGCCGCATATAATCGAGTGCTCGCCCTAACTTCAGGTTATTTAATTTTATACACAACGATGTTAGCTGCCGGAGCGCTCTTATTCTAGAAAATACCCCCAAACCAGGAAGCTCATTAGCAAGGTAGCCACGATTCCGATAGCTCCGACAAATGCGCCGACTCTTATAAGCTCTTTACCGTCGATAGCTCCACTACTCATTGCGATGGCGTTTGGAGGGGTCGAAATTGGAAGAAGCATTGAAAAGCTCACTGAGACTCCGATTGCAAGGGCCGCCAAGGAGGTGTCAAACCCTTCGCCAACCACCCCGCTGGTGCCCATGGTTATGGCAATTGGAATCAGGATCGTCGCCGAAACCGTATTGGAAATCAAGTTTGAGAGTATGTATGCGACGATGGTGAGTATCGGGATGACTAATATAGGACCCAAGGCTGACCAGTTAACAAGCCCTACTAGCCACTCGGCACCGCCCAGCTTCATAGTGATGCCCAGGGAAATACCTCCCGCCATGAGCCATAAAACTTCCCAGGAAAAGGTCTTGATATCGTTTTTGTCAAGGATCCCAAGGAGTGGCATGAATGTGACTGGAATGAACGCCACGATTGCCGTCGACATGCCATGGATCTTGTCAGTCATCCACAGGAGAACGGTAACCGCGAAAATCAAGTAAGTTAATAGGGCTTTGGGTGTTCGGTCCCATTTGCCTCTAAGGTCAACTTCGAGTTCTTGAGATTTTGTTGGGAAAAGCCACAGGAGTAAGCGCCAAGTTACCAAGATCATCCCGATCGCTAGAGGAGTCATCATAAGCATCCATTGCGAAAAAGAGATGGATACTCCGGCCTTAGCCAGCGCTCCCAGAGCCACTGCATTGGGAGGCGATCCAATCGGTGTGGCAAGCCCTCCGATATTAGCACCGCATGGAATTGCTAATACAAGGGCACTGCGCACTTTGTCACCTTTCGGTAAGGAAGTCATCAAAGGCAGCACTACCGTTATCATCATCGCGGTGGTTGCAGTGTTGCTCATGAATGCGCTGAGTGCCGCCGTTACACCCATTAGCGCCAACACCACATTTGCTGGCTTTTTTCCAACGACACCGAGGATCACGCGATTTATGTTTTGATCGAGGCGATACTTAACTGCGCCAGACGCTAGGAAGAAGCCTCCAAGGAATAACATAATGATGGGGCTGGAGAGGCTTGAGAAGAATTCTGTGTATTTTATTGGAGAATACGCTAGACGCCAGTCTTTGCTATTTAGAGCAAGCAGGGAGTCGCTTGAGGAGTTGAGAGTGTATCGGCCTTCTGTGTCGGTCGCTTCTACCTGGATTCGTTGCCAGCTTCCTTCGCAGTTAATCCATACTTTGGAATCATCTATTGCGCTTTCTGGAATTGAATAGTCCGAGCCCTCCGCAATTTGTATATTGGAGAGACTTATACTTGGAATCTCTCCACCAGTTTGCAGCGGACTTCTATCGGAGAGTAGGACAACCTGAAGGAAAATAATTAGCAGGGATGTTGCCCAGATCGGAACGCATTCCGTGATCCAAAAAACGGCTGCTATCGCAAATATCCCGAGCCCGATAGCTCCTGGGAACCACAGGCCAGGAATTTCAAAAATAAAGGGCGTGGCCAGGGCGCAGATTCCCAGCAAGACCGCAAGGGCATTTTTCATAGCAATTCTAACCTACCACAAGCTATGCGTATTTAAATGTAAAAGACATCTACAGTCTCTCGAGACATCAAACATAAGTTCCGTAGTATCTTATATTAGGTAGCCTAATTATAAGCTTAAATATCTATTTTGATGACTACTGAACCAAAGCTCTGAGCATCCAATTGATCTTCGAACTCGAGAGTGCGGTAAGTATAAACATAGCTCAGGTCTACGCATGCAAGACGGATTCCAAAGCCTACATATCCTTCAGCGACTCCAATCCGACTCGAGGTTCCGGTATCGAAGTCCCGGAACACTGGACCATCTAGGGTGATATCATGCGCAACCAGGGAACCCCGTCCTCCTAAAATGCCGTAAAGTGAAATCGGTCCAGAATCATCTCGGGTATTCGAGCGAATCGTTTGAGTATTTGCAGTGAGTGAGAGTCGAGGGTCCGAGAAATCCACAGGGAGGTTGTAACCGAAGCGAAGGATGCCCCCTAGGTAAGCAGCCGTTCGATAATTTCCCAGATCAGCACCGATCTCTAAAAAACCATCGACGGAACTCTCTGGAAATATCTCCATGTCTTGGAAAAATGGCTCTCGATAGCGCCGCGTGATATGTAGATTGAATGTGGGCTCTTCGGGTATTTGACTATCCCATCCCTCAAATCGCGGGATTCCTCGCAAGTCATGAACGAAATCTTGGGACTCCTTTGCTTTCGAATTGGGACCAACGACTCCAAACGTGATTTCGACGCTGTTTAGAACGTTCTCGGTTTTCGCGTGAATCGAGAGTCCTACACCCAACCAACCGGCATAGGGGCGTTCGCCCGAAGGGGCTGTTGGAGCGAGTCGATCTTCAGGAGTATACATTAGTTGAGTCGCAGAAATACCCCATTGATACCGAATGCGATCTCCGGCGGTTTCCTCGATTGCCAAAACATTTTCGAGGAATGACCAGGTTTCCGAGTCTCCGCTCAGCGGCCTGAGAAATCTTAGCCAATCGGGAAGCTCATTAGCCGTCACTTCAGGAGAGACATAGGATGCCCGCACGCCGCTCGTGTA
>JBCCBL010000262.1:0-4465 GCA_039034055.1 Verrucomicrobiota bacterium
GGGTGCTTTGATCAGGCTAAGACTGCCAAGCTGCAAGCGTCAAAAACAGGTGCCCTCGAGAGGGGGTCAGCCCCTCCCATCGCTAGTCGGCTCTGAAATGGCGGTCTCTCAAACCCCCGATTCTTGAAAGGTCTACTGGAATGACTACAGATTGGCTAGGCCTTTTTCGTGGGCTTTATACGTAACAACCCGTTTCGGGAATACGGGCCAGGCGGTAATTTGTTTTATATGAGTGCTTCTCCGCCGTATTTACAGGTCCACCACAAGTGAGTGTGTTCTTTGCCAACGAAGATTGAATTATTCTCTCGATACCAGAGGTTCTCAAAAATGAATCACCATTGCGAGTCACTCGCAAATTATTTTCACGCTGAGGAATGATGAATTTGATCGAAGACTGGGTCTCTTCGGAAACATCGCGCACCCTCCCTCAGACTTTTGAAGATATATCTATTCCGTTTCACATGAAAACCCTGAATCCATCACGATGTCATTGGTAATTAATACAAACAATTCGGCACAATCATCCTACTATAGCTTTAACAAAAGCAGCTACCAACTTCAGCAAAACTTGGCAGCACTTTCGTCCGGTACACGGTTGACAAGTTCTTCTGTCGACGCTGGCGGGCTTGCTGTGTCAGCTAAACTGAACTCTGAGATCAATCGAACACAGGGGGCCTATACGAATGTCCAGAATTCGATGTCATTTCTACAGACACAGGATGGGGTGTTGCGAACCGCCTCATCTATCCTGGATAGGATGTCCGAACTCAAAGTCATGTCAGACGACCTGACTAAGAATTCCAGTGATTTGGCGGGCTATGACGCAGAGTTCAATGAACTGTCCGAACAGCTCGTAAACCTGCAAGATCAGACGTTCAACGGGGTAAATCTCTTTTCGCAAGACGACGGAGCACTTTCCGTAAGTACGACACCTTCGGGGTCTGGAACCGTCACCGTCTCTCAGGCAGACTTGAATGCATCAGGCAGCCTTGTGAATACCATTACATCAGCCAGCTCGCTGAGTGACCTCAGCATTCAAGACTTCACCAACGCAACCGATGAGGTCGCCCTACAGCGCGCGGTGAATGGTTCGCAACAGTCGAGACTTCTCTTTGCGTCTCAAAATCTTTATTCAAGCCTCCTGAATCTCGGAAATGCCAATAGCCAGATTGCCGATACCAATTACATCACGGCATCGACCGCTTACGCTCAGTCAAATATTCAGTATCAGTCCAATCTGGCCATGCTAACCCAGGCGAATACCAATCAGGAGACGGTCCTGAACCTCTTGGCCTAGTCTTTGCGAGTGCCTAATTGCGGCGTCGAGATCAAACCTTTACTGCGCATTTTTCGGTCGAGGAATGAGGGTGGTTGAAAGAAAAAATCCGGCAATGAATCCGCCCAGGTGTGCGCCATAGGCGATATTTTCGGCCGAACCTATTAGTCCTGAAATATCGACCAAAACGCCGAAGCCAGCGAAGATCATGAGACGTTCCTGAGGGATCGGTTCGGCGATTGGCCAAACATCCGGCTTGGGTAACCTCCACCGCAAGGCCATACCGAAATATACACCTTCCAAGCCCATCAAGGCGCCCGATGCTCCGAGCGTCGGAATCAGTGAATCGGGATCAAGCAAGGTTTGTCCGATTCCCCCGGCAACCGCGGTAATGAAGTAGGCGATAAAGAACCAGATGGCACCGAGTTCTCGGAGCACCAGCGACCCAAATATCCAGATAAAGAGCAGGTTAAAAAAGATATGGCTGAGGTTTCCATGCAAGAAGGCGTAAGAAACCAGTGAGGAAAAGGCCCTCCAATCCTCAGTCGAAAAAGTGCCTGCCAAAACATGGTCCCATGCTTCGGTGACATATCCCGGAAACATCATATACGGCGCGGAAAACGGAATACCCGAGGCGCGCGTGAAAACGTCCAATGCGAAAATGACGATGCATATCGAAAATATGATCGCTATGGGCCAACACTCTTTGAGCAGTCTGAAAATCGCAGGCATGTTTCTGAGTGTAGCACAATTTGTGATCACTCTAAAGGTGACTTTAGTTCCCTAACCCGATGCCACTCTTTTCTAACCAATGTTCTGGCAGAGACTCCACCAAAGCGGGATTCCGAGGAGGATGTTCACTGGGAAGGAAATCCCGATGCTCATCGTGAGAAACCGACCGACACTCGCTTCTGGGATGGCAAAGGGGATGATCGCGGGGGCTACGATGTAACTCGAACTCGAACACAAGATAGTTACCAAGAGGGCGTCGCCCGGCTCAAGTCCTAGAACAATCGACAGGAGAACCCCGAATGCTCCGTTGCACCATGGACCGATAATCGCGTAGAGGATGAGTGATGGGGTCAAAAGCTGTTTTAAATTGTCCCTTAGGTTTTGCCCGACCAATAGCCCCATGTGCAGGAGGAAGAAACCCATCATCCCGGTAAAAATATCGCCGGAAATGAAACCGGTGAGCATATCCGTATTTTTGGTCACATAGGACCCAATCAATCCGATTAATACGCTTCCAATCAGCAGCAACTGGGTGCCATCGAGGAGTGCATCTTTGACGGCGGTCCAGCTTGAACCGAGGCCGCTTCGTTTATGAAGGAAAATGCTATAAATGATCGCTGGAGTCTCCATCACCACCAAGGCTACCGTCATATAGCCGCCGTATGGCACGTTCAAAGTGTCCAGAAATGCCGCAGCGGTGACAAATGTCATCGTCGAATTTGAGCCATAAGTCGCTCCGATTGCTGCCGCATCGGGCGAGCCGATCCAGCGTCGAAAACTGAAATACACGTAGGTGGGCACTAGAAAACTTGCGACGAGTACGATGAAAATGGGTGAAACCGCCTCGGTTAGGCTAGGAGCATCCACCAAACTCAACCCTCCCTTGATGCCAATCGCCATCATCAAATATAGGGTCACTGCCTTCACAATTGGTTCAGGAATCTCCAGGTTGGAACGAACCAATTTAGCAAAGACACCGAAGATGAAAAAAAGGACTGGAAGGTTGAATATGCTGATTAAAGACATTCAAAGCACGAAAATCAATTCGTGATAAAAGTCACATACATATTGCAGATTTTTGAAGAGATATCGCTGGAAATATCAGGCCGAGGGTTTCGAATACCCTCAAAAGATGATCCGTCAAAGACAGTCTCCTGGGTCCTGGAGGAGGCGAGGTTTGAAGACGACTGCTCGGAATTCTTTCAGCTAGCCGAGGAAGGCCTTGTTATTGTCTACCGAAAGTAGGGTGAATTTATCCTCCTGCACCCGATCTCGGAATGCTAGGGCGATCTCCCGTTCTGAAACATCCTGTTCGAGCATGTAGAAATCAGTTCCAAATAGGATTTTGGTCCGCAGTTTGGGGTTGTTCATGAAGAGATTGAGCAGCGGAAGGAATCGCTTTTCATGCAAGGTGTAGGAAATGTCTGTGTAGATGTTTGGATAGCGCGTATCCTCGATCAGGCTACGGATTTTGTGTACCCAATTTTCCGAAACATCGCTGATCTCGTCCTCCAATTCAGGCTCCTTCCAAGGATTTTTCAGGTAAGAAAACCAGTCATCGGCCCCGCCGAAATGGGCAAAGTTCAGTTTCAAATTTGGGAATTTGCGCAAAACATATCGAAACTGATCAGGATCTCCCAGGCGGTTGCAAAAAAGGCGATTCTTCTCAGAGGCGATCGTTTGGCCAGTGATTGGATGCTTCAAAAGGTTCGGATAGGTATTCCCATCTCCCGGCAATTTTCCTTTGAAATAAACGCCTCCCCTGGATGCATGGGTGGTGATGGGGATTTGTTTTTCCTCGCAATACGCATAGACCGGAAAAAGCTTGGGATCACAGGCCCAGTATCCAAGAGCTGGGTACAGTTTTACGCCTACGAAACCATGCTCCTCGACATAACGTTTGACAAGATCAAGGACATCCGCCCGCCGTGGATCGACCGGTACAAAAGGTAGCAGCTTGTCCTTCCATGCATCATCTTGGCGTATTTTTACAAGATCCTGAAGTTGTTGCTCTAGGGGCACCGGAACTTTCCCGGCTCCCTGAAACGCCATATCCATTGCTAACACTACGAATTGGGTATCCGGCGGATAGTATCCATTGATGTCCTTAAGCAGGTCGATTTGCTTGCATTCGTAGGTGGCCTCAATGAATGCGGCGTAGCGGCTCAGTTGATCCTTATTGCTGAACGGCCACAGCTTGTCCGACAACCAGGTTAACGGCCGCCTCAGAAATTTTATTCTCATGATCGAAGGCAGGCCAAACGGCAGGAAATTCTTCGGTACATGGTCGATCGTGAACGTATGGATATGACAGTTGATCATCAGCAGATAGGAGCAAAGCGTTAGGATTTTTCAGACAAACGAGCAAATTCGACTCCGTTTTCAAAAAAGGATGATCACGATACTCCGCAAAGCCACCGGATTCCCCCACCTCCCGGATTGACAGCCGACTATCCA
>JBCCBL010000263.1:0-4462 GCA_039034055.1 Verrucomicrobiota bacterium
AGGAGGATGTTGTCGTAGACGCTTAAAGAATCGAAAAGCGCCGAGTTTTGAAACATATAGCTCATGCGTTTCCGGAAGGATCTTGCCGTGTTAAGGTCCTGTGAAACCGATTCTCCGCGATAGAATACCTCACCGGAGTCTGGGGTTAGGATACCCGACAAACATTTTAGAAACACCGACTTTCCGGTCCCGCTCTTGCCGATAACGGTTACGATCTGCTTTTCATACACATCAAGGTCAATTCCTGCCAAGACGATCTTGTCGGCAAAAGACTTGTGCATCCCTCGGACGCGGATCAGGGGCTGATCATCCACCGACTGCCCTGTAAGCGCTTCTTTTTCGATCACAGCATCCATGCAGTCACGAGGTAGTCCAAGATTAAGGTTGAAATGCTGGATAGCACAACGGCTGTAGTGGCAGCAGTGTTGACGCCCTGGGCTCCATGCAGTCCACCATGCTTGTGGAGGTTGTAGCCCATGTAACAGCAAATCATCAACGAATTCGCAGCGAACAATAAAGACTTAGAGTAGCCTCCGATGACGGTGTCTAAATTGATGGAATCGATCACCCGGTACCAGTAAGTCCCCGAGTCAATATCGAGCATGACGACGGTCGCGAGGTAGCCGCCATAGATCCCGACGATATTAAAAATCGACGTGAGTAGTGGAAAACAAATCATCCCAGCAATCAGTCGTGGGCCGACCAAAAAGGAGAGGGGTGGGATGTCCATCGTTTCCAACGCATCGATCTGCTCCGAGGAACGCATCATCCCAAGCTCCGCTGCCATAGTCGACCCCGCTTGTCCAATCACCATCAACGCAGTCAGCACAGGACCTAACTCGCGGACCAGTGAAAGTGCTACTGCCGATCCAACCAGGCCCTCGGTTCCAAACTGAGAAAGGGTATGATATCCCTGCAGGCCCAAAACCAAGCCGGTAAATATAGAAACGAGCAAGATGACAGGGATACAGCGGACTCCGATCTGGTAGATCTGATGAGAAATTTTTGATATTGAAAACCGTGGGCCCAAGCTCAGGAAAAGAGCCCGTGTGCCGAACAAGGTGGCGTCACCGAGCATGTAGGTAATGCGTAGCGTCCAGCTACCGACGACTGTTAGAATTGGATACACAATTAAAACTTGGCGCTCACTCCAGGAAATTTAAATACACGATAACTTACACTCATAAAAAAAGATTGGCTGGCAAGTGGTAACTTTCTGGCTCTGCTCGGTTTGAATTTTCGCAATTGCTAGCAGAGACTCTTGAAATCTGTATTGAACAATTAGAGACTGCGGGAATGTCGGAATTCTTGAGATGTGTGGAAGATTAGTCATCACTGCAAATGGCCTGATGATAGCGGACATGTTTGACCTAGATGCTATTCCAGAAGTTCCAGCTCGTTATAATATATTTCCGGGAGAGCCGGTTCTAGCGATTCGACAGAGCCTGCGCTCTTACGATGATTCACTCGAAGCCAACTGGTTCAGTTGGGGGTTGGTCCCTAGCTGGGCAGAAAGTCCAAATATCGCATTCAAAACATTCAACGCCCGCTCCGAAACCGCGCGCAGTCTACCGACGTTCCGCGATGCTTACAGATACCGACGTTGCGTAATTCCTGCCACTGGCTACTATGAATGGAAAAACACCGGCGCGGGACTCCCTACACCTCATTTTATTAAGCGCTCAGACAATCAACTAATCCTCATGGCAGGACTTTGGGAACATTGGATGAATCCAGACGGCAGTGAGATTGAGTCGGCCACTATATTGACCTGCGATTCTTCACGGAACTCCAGCATCCAACAAATCCATTCTCGGATGCCAGTAATGTTAGAGTCGGAACAGCTATCAACCTGGTTCAGCAAAACGCCTCCGGACTCTCGGCATTATGCTTCAATCGTGAATCGCCCGATCCAGGCATCTTTTGACACCTGGCCGGTGAGCGACGCTGTAAATAAAGCGGGGCACGACAACCCGGAATTGATAGAGCGCGTATCGATCCTGGAGCAGGGCGAACTTTTTTAACACAAAAGCGTTGATAAGTGCGCCGCAAACACTCATACCTACAGGTTTTTCTAAAGCACACCACGAGTATGAGAGACGATTATTTAAAGCAGGCCCAAAAAGTGATCACAGATCCAAACATCTTGATTAACGTGGTATCACGCCGAGTGAAACAGCTCAAAAGTGGAAACCGTCCACTCGTCGAGAGCTTGGAGCGTCTAAACGCAGAAGATATTGCACTCCGCGAGATTATTGAAGGTAAGATCACTTACCAGCTTGCCGAGGATTGAGTATCCTTCGGCGTTCATCTTTCCGAACCCTTTCTGATTCCACCGGTTGCCTGCGCGGCTGGTGGATTTTTTTTCTAAAACATCCAATGTCTCCGAAACGCAAGGACCGCAAGGGCGGGGAGATTAAGAACTCGAAGGCTCGTCACCGCTTTAACATCGGAGAGACTTTCGAGGCCGGTATCGTCTTGCAGGGGACCGAAGTGAAAACGATTCGCGAGGGACGTGCGCAGATTCACGAGAGCTTCGCCCGTTTCAGCAAAAACGAACTCTTCCTCTACAACACCCACATTGAAGAGTATGCATTCGGCAATTATGCGAACCATGCCGCGACGCGCCCACGCAAACTCCTATTGAATCGACGTGAGTTGAATAAGATCCGGGGAGCCCTGGACATCGGGAACCAAACCTGCGTACCCTTGCGCATGTATCTCAAGCATGGATTAGTGAAGGTTGAGATTGCCCTTTGCACTGGAAAAAAGTTGTTCGACAAGCGCCAGGATTTGAAAAAGAAAACCGATATGCGTGAGGCCCAACGCGCGATGAAGCACCATAATCAACGCTAATATGATAACCGACGCGGTCACTGTCCAAACCCCTGCTAGCACTTCCAATTGTGGGCCTGGATTCGATGTCCTAGGAATCGCTCTAAGCCTTTATAACTACGTCCGAGTGCAAGCCGCGGAGGCCCATGTGGTGCGCTACTCTGGTGACGGTGATATGCCAGAGGCCTCAATTAAGATGGTCGAACAAGCCGCACGCTTGTTTTTCAAAACTGTGGGGATCGAAGCGCATGGGCTCTCTTTCGACATCTGGGGTCAAATCCCAATAGCGCGGGGATTGGGTTCTAGCTCGACTCTGCGAGCGGGTATCGTAGCTGGGCTTAATGCAATTCATGGCAACCCACTCGACAAAGACGGACTCGCAAATGCCGTATGCCAGCTTGACCACAGCCCTGACAATACCTGTCCGCTGGTCCATGGAGGATTCTGTGTAGCACGTACCGATTCCCGCAATGGCCGATATCTTTTTACTCTAAAGCATCCAGTTGCTACCGATGTGCGCTTTGTCGTCATTTCTCCAGAGAACCGGGTCCTCACCGATGACGCACGTGCCGTACTTCCCGAAAAGCTACCTTTCAAAGACGCTGTGCGTAGCATCAATAGTGTGGCGACGATTGTATCCATTTTTGCCGCGCAAAAGTATTCTCTGCTGGAAAACGCAATTACCGATTTCATCCACCACCCATACCGCGGAAAATTGAATCCTTTCTTCGTGGAGGCGGTAAGGGCCGGAAGGAATGCTGGAGCCTGGAATGGATGGCTGAGTGGAAGCGGCTCTAGCGTCCTGTGCATTTGCCCAGAATCGGTGGCCAAGGAAGTGGCCAGTGAAATGGCCTCGATATTCGAGCAAGCGCAGGTGCAGTCTCAAAGGTTTATATTGGAAGCCGATAACGACGGGCTGAAACTCGTTTCTTGATGAATTTATAGATGATTCACATCATCCTCTATCAGCCCGAAATTCCACAAAATACCGGAAATATCGGACGGATGTGCGCGATCACTCGCAGTCGTCTCCACTTGATCCATCCCCTCGGTTTTGAAATCACCGACAAGCAGCTTAAGCGCTCCGGAATGGATTATTGGGAACGTCTCGATGTCTATCATCACGAGGATTGGGCCGCATTTGAGAAAAGTTCAACGCGACCTCAGAATGACATCTACCTTTTCAGCACCCACGCCCAAACGCCCCATTGGGACATCGCATATCAAGACGAATGTGGACTGCTATTTGGAAACGAAGGATCTGGCGTGCCTCCCGCCATTCACGAGCAGTTCAAACACCGTCGTATCAAAATCCCTCAGTGGGACGCCTCCCTGAGAAGTCTGAACCTCGCCACATCCGCCGGCATTGCGACCTATGAAGCGCTTAGACAAATTGTCACGAAAGACGATCTAGGTTTGCCTTGCCTATAGAATGGTATGCTTTGGCATTCGAACTGCAGCTTCACATCCTCAACCGAATGTCCATACGCATCTTCCTAGTTTTCCTAACGACAATCGCGGCCCATTCGTCGCTCTTGTTCGGGTTGCAATCGGAGCCCACCATGGATCGTCGGGGACTACTCGGTGTGGTTCTCGATGGGCAATACTTTCCGCAGAGCCAAACCGG
>JBCCBL010000264.1:0-4436 GCA_039034055.1 Verrucomicrobiota bacterium
CTTTTTCAAAAGCTCGGTGACGTAGTGATCCGTGGTCTCGTGCAAATGCCCGACGAGACCGTCCAAGACGCAGCGCAGTGGCAACTCGTTTTGGTCGATGAGTTCCTCAATAATGTCTTTGGGAATATGAAGAAGGACGGTTTTCTCCGTTGTCGAAGCGCTCAGAGATCGAGGTTCTCCGCTAAAGATTCCGAGTTCTCCAAAGTGCTCCCCGATACTCGCTCGGCCTACCTCTTCAATCTTCTTGTCGGCCAGCTGTTTTGTGAAGACGACTGCGCCCTCAATGATTATGTAGATGCCGTCGAAGGGTGTGTTTTCCGAAAAAATCGCTTCGTTGCTCCGGAATGTCCGAACGTCCGCACTGCCTATGATGTGCGTCCGCGTCTCCTTGGAACAACTTTGTAGGAATGAGGACGATTCGGTGTTCATGCTACGAAAGTCGGGTGCCCGAGGGCAAAAATAAAGCCCGGAACCAGAGGGCTCCGAGCTTCTTGAAAGTAGATGTGGGGAAGGCGAGTTAGGCGTTGGTTGCCAAGTAGGACTTCACACCTTCGGCGGTCGGTGCCATGGCTTCTTCGCCTGATTTCCAGTTTGCTGGGCACACTTCGCCGTGCTCCTCAAAATATTGGAGGGCATCGACCATGCGAAGCAATTCATCTACGGAGCGGCCGAGCGGAAGATTGTTAACGACTTGGTGCTGCACGACACCGTCTTTGTCGATTAGGAAGGTTCCGCGCATCGCTACGCCGGCTTCATGTTCAATGCCGTAGGCGCGGCAGATCTCGTGTTTGACGTCAGCAACCATCGGGAAGCGGACGGGGCCAATGCCTCCTTCATTCACAGGGGTGTTACGCCAAGCAAAATGCGAGAATTGAGAATCTATAGAAACCCCAACAACTTCGACACCCTTGGCCTCGAATGCCTCCATCTTCTTGTCGTGCGCGATAATTTCGGTCGGGCATACGAAGGTGAAGTCTAGAGGCCAGAAGAAAAGGGCGACATGTTTTCCGCGAAGGTCAGAGAGCCTGAAAGACTCATTAATGATGCCGTTACCCATGACGGCCGCTGCGGTGAAGTCGGGTGCTGTTTTATTTACAAGTACACTCATAAGATCAATTTGTTAAAGGTTTGTGAATCTGTCACATTTCCTGACAGGTTCAAGTGGGAATTGGCATTCCTCACTTCACGCGGATGGCCAGGTAGCCATAGCTTCCGTTGGCCTGCATGTAGAATCGGTTTACCCCCGGCTTTATCAACGAGATGGCATTTTCGATAGACTGGGGTGCCACGCCATTGATCTCAATGACGACCATGCCCGCGGCGAGTTGACGCGAGTATGGCGAGACGGCGTCTACGGATCGGATAAGAATCCCGTTCACATCGTCCTCGAAGCCAAATTCCTCGCGGACTTCATCATCCAAGAAGTCAGCTTCGACCCCATCCAAAAATTCCATCGTGCTCACGCTGACTTGAGCAAAACGTTCAAGGTCTCCGAGAGTGACTCCAAGTTCTAGCGTCTTTCCATCTCGCACCACTGATAGATCCACCTCGGTGCCCGGCAAACGGCTAGCAATGCGTGAGCGCAGCTCGTCTGGTCCGATGATTTCGGCCTCGTTAACTTTCGTTACAATATCTCCGCGTTTCAATCCGGCTTCGTCGGCCGGTGAATCCGGCTGAACTGCCGAAATGAGCGCTCCTCTGAACGTGACCGCTCCGAAGGATTCTGCGAGATCGGGCGTCAATTCCTCAAGGCTGACTCCCAAAAATCCGCGTCGGATTTCACCTTCGTTGACGAGTGAAAGGGCGATATTGCGGGCGAGGGTTGAGGGAATAGCGAAACCTATGCCGATATTTCCTCCAGAACGCGAGAGGATGGCTGTATTAATGCCCACCAAGCGACCTTGGGCATCGACGAGAGCACCGCCGGAGTTCCCCGGATTAATCGAAGCGTCGGTTTGTATAAAATTCTCGTAGGATCGCTCGCCGATGATGCCCAGCTCTGCGCGTCCAGTTGCCGACACGATGCCTTGGGTTACCGTCAGGCCGACTCCGAGTGGATTTCCGATTGCAAAGACAATGTCGCCGACTTGCAGGTTGTCACTGCTAGCAATCGACAGGGTCGGGAGGTCCTCGGCTTGGATCTTTAAAACTGCCACGTCGGTGTCACGGTCTTTTCCAATCACTTCAGCCTCAAATTCACGTCCGTCTTTCAGTCTCACTAGGATTTCATCAGCATCGCGGTTTCCCTCCACGGTAATGACATGATGGTTGGTTAATATAAGACCCGTGCCGTCGATCACCACGCCGGAGCCAACGCCGCTCGGCATTTTGCGCTCCTGAGGTTCTTCACCCGAATCTTGGGGTGATGGAAGGCCATAAAAACGGCGAAGGAATTCCTCCATCGGATTTCGACCGCGGGGCGAACGGCGGATGATTTGTGAGGTGTGGACAGAAACCACTGCTTCCGTCGCTGGCGCCAGAATCGGGGCATAGCTGAGGCGCATGTCGAAAGCATCGCGGGGTATGTCACTCTCGTCTATGGGGATTTCTACGGGTGTTTCATTTGAGACTTCCGGCTCCGTCTGAGCCTGGCAGGCGACAACAAAAACCGCTGCTGTAGAAATCCAAAGAATGTCACGAATGTTCTTAGTCATACTCTTCATTTAGGTCCTGAAATATATGGGATGATGACTTCTCAAGCCCTGGCAAGTTCCACAAGCGAAAACTCATTGGATGCTAAACTTCATTCCCGCATGCGAGTATGCAAAGCCCTCTTTTTCATAAAATCGAATTGCGTCGATTCTGCTTAGATTCGTTGTGAGTTGCACGGAACGACAGCCCCGTTTGCGGGCTTGCTCGATGGACCAGTGGAGCATTTTTCCTCCAATTCCCTGGCCGCGACGCTGGCTGGAGACCCGCACACATTCTAGTTCGCAAGTCCACGAACCAATGTAGTGAAACTGGGGGATAAAAGTGATTTGCAGCATCCCCACCAATTCGTGTGCAAGCTCGGCGACGATCAGCCGGATGTCTGGATTTTTGCTAACTCGCTCCAGGAACTCGAGGTATGCTGGGTTGAGGGGAATTGAAAGGTCTTCGCGCCCTTTGGCCAGGAAATCGTCTTCGAGCATTTCCACCAATTGGGGAAGATCGGTTTCTGTCGCGTCGCGGAAAATTAGGTTCATGAGATCACAAGAATTTGAATTTATGGGGATGTCACCGTTCAAAATTGGGATAGATTGATTGCGATTTCTATGCTGCTCTTTTCAGATGTCTTCAGGCAAACCAACACGCATCGTATTCATGGCTTCGGATATCATCGCGATTCCGGCGCTTGAATGGTGTTATGATCATAATTCGATTGCTTTGGTTGGAGTGTTCACGCAACCGGATCGCCGTGCCGGTCGTGGGAAAAAGTTGCTGCCGAATCCCATCAAAACCTGGGCGCAAGAACACGGTCTTGAGGTGCGTGATCCTGCGAAACTTGCTACTGAAGACGCAGATTGGTTGAGAGGCCAAGAGGTCGATATATCGCTCGTCATGGCCTATGGGCAGTTTCTGAAAACCAATATGCTGGAAGCGCCCCGGATCGATACGCTCAACCTTCATGGCTCAATTTTGCCGGCCTATCGAGGCGCCTGTCCTGTGGAAGCATCGATTCTGAACGGCGATTCCGAGACCGGCGTTTCCCTGATGAAGTTAGTCAAAAAGATGGATGCGGGACCCGTCTATGCAGTGAAAACACTGCCGATTGGAAATCGAATAAATGCGGTCGAGTTGCGTGAGCAGATCGGGGGTATTTGCCCAGAACTGTTGGAGAGTGCGCTGCCGGGAATCATCTCGGGCCGTCTTCAGGCCCAAGAACAGGACCCGGCGCAGGTTAGCTATGTGCGGAGGCTCTTCAAGAGTGACGCATTGATCGATTTTCAGCAAGATGCCGCATCTATTGAATGCCGAAGTCGGGCGTTTTATCCGTGGCCGGGGACCGCCTGCGAACACGGCGGAGAGGTTCTGAAAGTGGCTGGTTTACGTGTTGAGGCTCAATCAGAAAACGTGGCACCTGCGGGAACTTTGGTGGCTGCCGGGAACGAAATTGGAATCGCCTGTGGTAAAGGCGTTATCGTGCCTGAAAAGTGGCAACGGCCAGGTGGAAAAATGCTCGATGCGAAGGACTTTTTTCGAGGTTATCCGCTCTCAATCGGAACGGTATTGAATGCTTCAAGTTCCCCGCCAGTGATCACTGAAACGCCTTTCGAGTATGCTTAGAGTATGTCGCTCAACGAGCCGTAATCGGCTCGGAACAAGCGCATATATAGACGAATTGCTTCTCCGTCGGTGAAGGAGGAGAGCGCATCGCACAAAGTGCGGTAGCGTCCGTTTTCATCCGGAGTCTTGCGAATCCGCCGGTCCCACGCTTCCGGAAGGATTCTCAGAGA
>JBCCBL010000265.1:0-4428 GCA_039034055.1 Verrucomicrobiota bacterium
TCGGCTGGAACGTCAAAGATTTCCTTGGCCAGGTCGGGAACCATTACGGTTGAGAAAAAGAAACTGAAAATGGGATCTGCGGAACCTACATCATCCAATCCAGTGATTTCTGAGATGTCGGTGCGCGAGTCGATGAACTCCCCGCATTCTTCGATTTCTTTGAAAAAGTCATAGGGCTTGCGTTTGCGTGAATGGACATCGCGTATGAGGTGTAGCTTTACAACGTAGTAATTGTGGCCATGACGTAGGCCATTCATCAATACGTAAGGATCCGGCATGAAGCCTTCAATTTCTGTTGCAGGCTCTTCCTCATCGTCCTCCGACTCCACAGCATCTGCAGCGGAAGAGTCTCCCTGGTTCTCTAATATTTTCTTGATGACATCTACTTCTGCTGTAATATCGATATCATTACTTTCTCCGCAATTATCCAGCATCATGCGCAGGCGATCCGTGCCTTTGAGGAGGGCTTCGACCATGGCGTTGTCGACTTCCATAACATGTTCGCGGACCTGCGACATCAAATTTTCCATGATGTGCGCCATTTGAGAGATGCGTTCGAGACCGAAAAACCCAGACGCCCCTTTGATGCTGTGCACTGCCCTGAAAATCTCATTGATCACAGCTTCATCACTGTGATCTTTTTCTAATGCAAGCAACGCGGGTTCCAGGTTGTCCAGGTGTTCTTCGGATTCCTGGACGAAAAGTTCTAGGAGTTCGTCTTCCATGATTTGCAGGTCAGCGTATTGAAATTATTGATTCTTCTTGATCAGACCGCTTGGAGTCCAAAAATTCGCGATAGTTTTAGGATCCCAAAAAGACGCAGATTGTCTGCAGAGGGGTTGATCACCTGAAAGTTTTTCCCATTGCTCGTGCATTCTCGGTAGAGGCCAATGATCAAATTGATTCCTTCGGAGTCGATGATTTCGGATTTATCGATATCGATCACAATATCCGGGGTTTCATCGCATTCGCCTAGCCATTCTTTCCATGTTTCAAGCGTCTTACTAGAGACAGATGAAACGAGGTTTTCCTCCATCTGGATGGTGAGGGTATTATCGGAATATTCCTTTTTCATGATTTTATCTAAGTTATGCTGCAGCAGTTGAAAGTTCGGCAGAGAGGATATTTTGAAGATTTAGAATGATGATGATCGATCCATCGAGTTGCGCCACCTTGTCGAAGAACGGATTTTCTTCGGAGTGACTGTCACGGGGTGGGTCCTCGAGATCGTCTGTATCAACCGTGATCACGTCTCCGATTCGATCGACAAGCAGCCCCATGAAATCGGATGGAACTTCACTCATGCCCTCCACGGAGATTTGCCGGCGATCAATCTCGTTACTCGTTTTGAGAATGATGCAGTTTTCCGGAGTCGAGTCGGTCTCAATGTTGAGGCGCTTGGCAAGCTCCAGAATGGTGACAATTTGACCGCGCAAATTGATGAGTCCAGCTATGTAGGGCGCGACGCGATCCACATGGGTGAGTTGGAGTTTGCGATTGATCTCCTTAACCAATAGAATATCGATTCCGAAGAATTCGCCTCCGACGTAGAATGTTACGAGTTGACGTTCAGACATGATGTTTGGGTAGAATTCGGATTGGCCTTAGCGATCTTGAAGGACGCTTAGGAACTTAGGTGGATAGGGCTACTTTGATTCAAAAATGACGCGGGTAGGAAATGAGAGGTCGATGCCTGCTGATCGCTTTTTAGATTGAATACCATCCGGACATAGGAGCCGTTTCGTTCGGTGCTTATGTCGTCTGGGAGTTCGCTCATCATGACCAGGCCCAGATGCGCATCTCCGGGCATGTCGGTTTCCAGATCTGCTTTGCGATTGGAAATGTCAAAATCGTGTCCGCTACCTGGATCGTTGATGATCACGCCTAAGGCATTTTCCTTTTCTAAATGGAAAGCGGTGAGCGTAGCGGAACAGTTTGGAGAGCTTTGGCAACCATGCTTGAGTGCATTGATGATGGCTTCCCGGATACAGAGTGTGATGTCGTGTCGGCGCGAATCGAATGATGTGCCGAGCGCTAGTTTCATACTTTCGACAAAGTTCTTCTGAATCTTGTCAACTTGCTGGATTGCCGAGCCAGGATATTCATTTTGAAAGATAACCTGTGGTAGACTCGTAGCGTCTTCCTCCTGATCCTTCTTGAGCTGATAGCGAACTGCGAGAATATCGTCTCGGGCATTGCCGAGAATGCGGTCGACTGACTTTTTGTTGTTTCGGTTTTTAGTCAGGAAATGGAACAAGCTCCAAGCGTTGACTTCGATGTCGTTGGCGTGGTCCTCGAGTCCGTCAGTGGCCGCGTACAGGTAGGCTAAAGAGTGGGTCATTTTTTCCTCGGCACAGAGGTCGATGTTGTCGAACCATCCGATTGCAAACGTGCCCTCGGTCCATTCGTTGACGTTCCCTTGCATGTCCACGACGATCGGAGCACTGAATCCGCAATTGGTCATTTCGGTGGCTCGGCTATCTCGGTCTATCGTAAAATGGCACAGGGAGAGCGAACTGCGATTTCCCTGAGTGACTTCATTATTTGAGTATAACAGCTTATTGAAATTCGAGAGAGCGTGTAAAAAATTGGACTCAGTGCTAGTCTGCCCTTGAATGAATCCTTGAAAGTAGGAGGAGAGGAGGGCCGATTTGATGGTGTGTCCCGAAACGTCTCCCAAGAGCATTCCAAGTTGATACTCATTTTTCTCGTATCCTATGATAAAGTCACCCCCTACGGCGTGACGTGGCTGGTAGACGATTTCTAGATTTTCAGTAAGGGCCGATGGCAGGGGAGCGGTGATACCACTGCCTTCTCGCCCGGCTTCTTCGACGCCCGCAACGGTTTCACTCTCCTTGCGGTGCTGGTTCGTCGACTTTATGGTGTCCCGGGCAATTTTAACCAGGTCGCGTGGGTTCACGGGTTTCGTAAGGAAATCGAGGGCACCGCTCCGGTACGACTCTTTCACTATGTCCTGCTCTTCGATCGCGGTGATCATGATGGTTCCCAAGCAGGGATCGAAACTTTTGGTTTCTCGCGTGATTTCAATGCCGTCTATTTCGGGCATTTGATAATCAGTAATGACGCAGGAAAAATAGCTCTTCGGTTGCTTCTTGAGCGTTTCCAGACCCTTCAAAGGATCCGAAAATGCCTCTACGGTGATACCCGCTTTTTCTAGAGTCATACGCATGACCTGCAGTGAGAAGCGGTCATCATCGATTAATAAAACGCGTTCGATGGAGTGACTGTTAATAGAGTTGCCCGTCGACATGAGTGCGTAGGTCGACAGAGCCAAGCTTTAATGAAACTCGGATTCCAACAATCTCTCGCGTTTCTATTCGCTGAAAGAGAAAGGCCAGTGCATTGGGTGGCCTGAAGGTAAATAATTTGTCTACAGCACTTCTAATTCACTAGATCCGCGACGGTATCCGCTTCGTCTTGTAGCTCGGAAATTGAAGCGTCGATCTTTTCGCGACTGAAGGAATTGATCTTGAGACCTTGGACGACTTCCCAGCTTTTTCCATCTACACTTCGGATGGGTAGGGAGGTCAGTAGGCCGGCAGTGGTTCCGTAACTACCGTCAGAGACAACTGCGACACTGGTCCACTCGCTTTCGGCGGTTGGGTTGATGAGAGACATTATCGTGTCGAGAGCGGCATTTGCGGCCGAGGCGGCAGAGGATGCTCCGCGCGCTTTGATAATGGCGGCTCCACGTTGCTGGACAACGGGTATGAAGGTGTTTTTTAGCCAAGCTTCATCGCCGATCACCTCATGTGCCGGAGTTCCGTTGATGGTAGCATTGTAGAAGTCCGGGTATTGGGTCGCGGAGTGGTTTCCCCAAATGGTGAGGTTTTGCACGGCTGAGACGGGCACCCCGGCTTTTTGAGCGAGCTGGGCCTTGGCGCGGTTCTCGTCTAGGCGGGTCATGGCGAAGAATTGATTGTCCGGGATCGCCGCCGCATTTCTCATCGCAATATACGCGTTGGTATTGCAAGGGTTGCCGACCACGAGGGTGCGAACCGTGGGCTTAGCGTTTGCGGAGATTGCCTGACCTTGGCCGATAAAGATCTTGCCGTTAATTCCCAGAAGGTCTGCTCGCTCCATGCCTGCTTTGCGCGGAACGCTGCCAACGAGTAGGGCCCAATCCACATCTTTGAATCCCTCTGTTAAATCGCTTGTTGCAACCGTTTCTTGCAATAGCGGAAATGCGCAATCGTCCAACTCCATCACCACTCCCTTCAATGCATCGAGAGCCTGCGGAATCTCAATTAGATTGAGGGCGATTGGTTGGTCAGCGCCGAACACTGATCCGGAGGCGAGTCTGAAAAGGAGCGCATACCCGATTTGACCGGCAGCACCTGTGATAGCGACACGAATGGGTTCTTTCATAGCGATTATTTCTACTTGTTAAAATGAATTAGAAGACCA
>JBCCBL010000266.1:0-4398 GCA_039034055.1 Verrucomicrobiota bacterium
TCCTCATCCGACAGGCCAATGTCCTTTCGAAAATCTGAGGTGTACGGATCGGGGTCCTCCGGTGGAGGGTTGTCGAAATCGAAGACATTGGGGACGTAAAAAGACGGGACCCCCTTCCGCAAAGATAGTTGCTCCTGCGCAGCCTGATTTATGACCACGCTTCGTATGTTCGGCAGACGCGGAGGAAAGGCCATGTCCAAGTAGTCTTGAATGCCACCGATGCTGAAGCGGGTCCGCTCCCAGTAGAAATCGTGGTGGTGCGCAATCGCCGGCATATTGGTCTCTGCCAGAAATTCAGTGACTGCAATCCCAAGCGGTACATGCATAGGAATCGCCAAGACATTTTGAGGCACTAGAATATCAATCTTATGATACTCCACAAAACGATAAAGCGAATCCTTTAAATAGTTCGCCATCTCACGAATGCGCCGGGTCACCAAACGGTCTCGTCGCGCGCGACCCCAAATTCGCTCGTTGATCCACTGCACCTCAGGGTGTCCAAAATACGCTTCGGGCACACACATGCTGACGCCGGGACTGCGATCATTGCGACCGCTATACCAATATGAGACGTGGCGATCATCCCAGAGAACTTCCGCCCATTTCGCACTCTCTAGTGATACTCCGTCGGACCCAGCAAAGCGGGTTGATACAAATCCAATATTCTTGGGCATTCTTCGCAAGAAAAGGAATACACGCGTACGACATCAAGCAGAGAATCGACTCTTTCGGATTAAAATACGCAATATTCTGTGGGGATCTTTTAGACAAAGCCGTCACCGGTCCAAGCTGTGGTCTAAAACACTTATGAATAGACTAAAAACCCACACTCTCATCTCTCTCATGATACCGGTTATCATGCGAGGGACGCCAGAGGTAATGCTGTAGATTCCGAGCACCAGCCAGTAGTCTATCCAAATACCGGACCTATCCCTGACTACAGACCGATTTCAGATCGGTGCCACTCAGTTTCGACAGCTTCCGCTCGACTTGAGCTTTTTCGCCTTCTGACAAAGGCCCATACTTCCTCTCAAAATCCCAGCCGTATCCCCACCGATACCAATTATAAAAATAAGGACTTCCGCCAAAGCGAACCCCTTCGAACATAAGATCGGCAAGTTCCTGGCTCTGGGTTTTCTCAAAAACACACGCTCGCAAGGCTTGATCGGCCGCCAGACGCTCCGCCTCAGTACCTCCCTGCCAATACGCGATATCATGTTGAAAACAGCAATCGCACCAATCTTCCTGTAAGATCAAGGATCTGTCCGGAAATAAGGAGCAGCCATCGCTCGTGAAGTCTGACAAATTCCCTCTTCGTCTTTCACAGCCTCCAAACAGGAGTATGCACCCCAGCAGCACCCCAAAATTTCGTAAAACCCACGATCCCAACAGCACCGAATCTCGATCCATTAGATGAGTTGGAACACCCAGCGCGCTGCGATGTAGATGACCGTGAAGACGGTCAAAAAAATCAGACTCGCCCAGCTCAACATCCACATAGCTTTTCCGGGTTTGGATGCTTCCGGCATGTGTTTGCCGAAGACAACGGCATGATTGAGACCGGCGAAAAACGGACCGGTGAGGAAGGCAATTACTGTGACAATGTCCACCAGCGTGGGCAGGCTATTCGGATTATCTCTAAACTGAAAGATGAGGACACCGCCTAAAGTGCACCCCAAGACAAGCCATATAGCATGGGCACTCCTGGGTCCTAACCTTAGGGTTGGGAAGAGTGAGCGCATCCCTTCTGCGAGCGTGCGTGGGTAACCATCGACCACCGTGATAGTCGTCGAAAACATCGCCGCAAACGCCGCAAACGCGATGATTGGCTTTATCCAGGTGCCCAAATGAGTCGTATATAGCGTTACGAGCTGTTGGGTGAAAGCCACATTGCTGGCCGCGAAATCTTCTCCGGAACCATACATTACCCAGGCACCGAGGGAGACGAAGACAACCGCCAAGACGACGGTTAAAATGTAGCCAATATTGAAATCGATTTTAGCCTCTCGCCACGACATGTGCCGCCCATCATTTCGATCCTTCGCCTGAATCCAAAGTGATTGGAATACCGATACCTCGATCGGAGCGGGCATCCAGCCCATCAGGGCAATGATGAATGCGAATCCCGCCCAATCCCACGGAATGGCACCCTGAGTCGCGTCTCCAACGGGCCCGTGCAAAGCGGCAGCGACGAAAGCAACTCCCGTCGCCACGGCGAGCAGGACCATGATGTATTTGATAATCCCATTCAGCCAGCTGTAATGCCCCGCCAGCAAAACGGTGAGACACAGGCCCATAATCGCGAAGCTCCATAGCTCGATATCCCCTACCCGACCAAAGGTCGACCAGGCCAGCGCCCCAGTCACATACGACACCGCGGCGATACTCCCGATGCCTGTGACAATCGTAACGCATTCGAAAGTCCAGAGCTGCCACTTTCCAAGCTTACGGTATGCTTCGATTAAAGACTCCCCAGTGGCCGCAGCATAGCGATGGCCGCTCTCAAAAGCGCAATATTTGAAAAAATTCGAGAGAAGCACAAACACCAACAGGTGGAAGCCGTAGTTGGCTCCAGCGCGTGTCGACTGCATGATATGAGACACTCCAATCGCAGCACCCGCCATACAGAGACCTGGTCCGATATATTTCCAAAAGTTCCTCTCGGCAATGGGGATAGATTTCGCGTCCGGCTCAGGCATTATATCAATAATCAGTCAAAAAAGAGGGATGGCAGCGAATAGTTACTCGTCTTCAGCGTAAGAACAGGCACAGTTCACCGATATCCCCACTTCCTCTAAGAGACGCGAGCCCCCAAGCTCCGGCAAATTTATAATGGCTCCGACCGTGATGTTTTGCAGGCCCAAGCGATTGAAAAGCTCGATAGCTGCCCGAATCGTACCTCCCGTCGCGATTAAATCATCGATCAACAGCAAATGGTCATCCTTTTCAACAATCCCCATTTGCACCTCTATGGACGCGGTCCCGTATTCCAAACTGTAGGACGCTTCAATCGTCTCGGGAGGGAGTTTGCCTTTCTTACGCACCAGTGCTAGGGGAAGCTGAGTGGCATGGGCCAATGCCCCAGCAATCAAAAATCCGCGCGCATCGATTCCGGCGATTCGAGTGATTTTTTCTCGGTAAACAATCTCTCCAAACCAGGAGACAAGTGCCTGAAAGGTTCCCACATCCGAAAACACACCGGACGGGTCTCGGAAATTGACGCCGGGCCTGGGCCAATTGCGAGCGGTCCGAATATTGGATTTTATGAGAGTAGAGATATCAGTCATGCGCAAATCCCGGGGTTTAAATGTAATACATGTTCTCGGAGTCATTACCCATCAAGTCCTTCAACGATACCTCCGCCAGCACATTGTGCATCTTTTCCGATACCACTTTCCAGATTTCCGCAACGTGGGCTCCCGACTGACCCGATGCCTGGGGTGCGCCCTCCAAACCATCCCCATCAACAGCTCGAAAAATATCGAGCAGTGTCACCTTATCGGGTGCATTCACCAAAAAGTATCCACCCTGTTTTCCTCGCTTACTGCCAATCAATCCAGACTTCCGCAGCTCATTAAGAATCTGCACCAAATAGTTCGCCGGGATGTCTTCCACATTGGCGAGGAGGTCTATCTGTGCGAGCTTATTGGAGCCATAATAGGTGCCCAATTGAGCCAAAACTCGACAGGCATATTCAGTTTTCAAAGGAAGTCGCACCACGCACTCTAGGAAGATAATTCCTAACTTGAAAAGCGCGAATAGTGTTCAACCAAAAACTTTCTGATATTTGTTGCCCTATTTTTAGTAGATTAACGAAAACGCCAGGGGCTCCTCGCTGAGGGGGCTCATAATAATCGCACTCGAGGTGCTCATGAGAGGCGGGAACGCTGCGAAGCTCGAAATTCGGCCTCATCCCTTTGCGGCAGCGTTTTTGCACTGTGCTCTGGCGCGAAGTTAATGCACTGAGCGCCGGGACTCCGTAGCTAGGCGTTGTAGGTCCGACGAAGTCGCTGAACAAATCGTACAATCTCTGGATAAACTTCCGGACCGTCCCAGATACAATGACCTTCTCCAAGCAAAGTGATGAGTTCGGCCTGCCTTCCGGTCGCGCCCTCAATATCATCAGCAAACACCTCGGCGTGGTAAAAGGGAGCCACCTTATCCCCATCACCGTGGATCACAATGAACTCCGCAGAATCCTCGTCCACGTAATATTCTGGCGAAGCCAATCTGAGCCCCTCCGACAGATTGTCATCCGCACTTGGCAGAAACTCGCGACGCGCTTGAAGGGTTTCTTCGTCAATCACGGTATCCGCCACCCCCTGTAAATCATAGTGAGCAGCAATCGAGACGACTCCCTGACATCGAGAAGAAACCCCGTAGTATGCATCATCATCA
>JBCCBL010000267.1:0-4398 GCA_039034055.1 Verrucomicrobiota bacterium
CAAAACTAATTATATAGTTTCTATTCCTTCCGTTTTCGTTTTTTTCTTCAAATCCTGAGACGATATCAGCTGAATCATCTAATTCGAAAGGATATGGAATCCCGTTGAGATATTTTGCTACGCCCCAATCAGAGTAGAGCTCAAATATAAACCCAACGTCAGCTTTTGTGATCAATCTGTAACTGAGGTTTAAAGAATTCATCTTCGCTTACCCAACAACTGGATAACCGGATCAACTCCTAAGGAATACACACTGAAGCGACTTAGGTAGTCAAATACGTTATTGCTTACGCTCAATCGGAATATTTAGCCAAAATAGAGAGCCGGCCCCAATCTGGCTCTGAACTCCCATCGTCGCACCGATTTTCTTCCCCAGTTTGCCGACGATGGCAAGGCCCAGGCCATTCGCCTTTTCACCTCCCGTTGGCTCCGAGTCCAAGCGTGCGTATCCGACAAACAACTTCTTTTGATTCTCTTCAGAAATACCGGGGCCAGTATCTTTGACTGAGAACTGGATGTAATCTTCGACGATCTGCAAATTCACCCATATCTCCCCTTGAATCGGTGAATATTTAATTCCGTTGGACAGCAGGTTCGCAAAAAGTTGTGATAACACATTTGCATCCGAAAATACAACGGGAAGTCCCGTTTCCATTTCAACATGTAACGTTTGCTCCTTTTTCAGTGCTGAGTCCTGGTTGATCCTGACCATGCTCTCGGCGACCGCAGCTACATCGGTTTCGGCAATTTTTATATCAAAGGCTTCCTGCTCAATTTTTGAAATATCGAGAAAGTTGTTGAGCAAGTTGGTCATATATCGGCTCGTTTCTAAGATATATCTCAAATACTTTTCTCGACGTTCGGTATCCAAGTTTCCATTCAACAACATAAGCTCCGCGAAGCCGTTGATTCCACCGAGTGGATTGCGTAAGTCATGGGCTGCGATTCCAAGAAACTCATCCTTTTTTTTGTTCAAGGATTCCAATTTCGCATTGGCTTGAGTCAGCGATTGGCGAGCACGCCGGAGTTCGATGTGATTGCGGATTCGATAGCCGAGTTCGATAAAATCAAAAGGTTTGGTGATGAAATCGACCGCCCCGGCGTCCAAGGCACGCACCAATTCTTCACGGGTCGCACCACCGGAGATAATGATGATCGGAATATTGGATGTCGCGGGCGTGGATTGAAGCTGTTTGCAGAATTCCAAGCCATCATCCACCGCCATTTGAAAGTCATACAAAATAAGATCGGGCTGGGACTCGATTGCGCAAATCAGGGCCTGCTGGGTTTCGACTTCAGCCAGGACCCGGCAATTGTGAGGTTCAAGCGCTTGCGCCAAGATACGGTTGCCCAACGCTGAGTCATCAACGACTAAGATCAGCGACTCCTTGAGATCGACCTCTGGGATTTTCGGCAACATGGGTAGCGATGGTCCGCGTGGATTAATTCGTCTACATCCAGGCCAACCTAAGCATCGAGAATTAATCACTTTCAATTAATTTTTCTAATAGTATGCCGACTTTCATTAATAAAATGAAAAGATCCACCTCGCTTTCCTGGTATTTCCTTTCAACTGCGTTTATAGTCTAATAACTGCAGTGGCGAGTTTCAGAGAATCTCACTGCGCGTCGTCTTATGAAAATACCGTCTCTGGTAAAAAAATACCTAATGGCTTTATCTGGACTGGCCCTTGTCGGGTTCGTCGTCGGGCACATGCTCGGCAATCTCCAGATTTATCTAGAGCCTTACTACATCAACGCCTATGCCCTCAAACTCAAGGATTTAGGTCCTTTGCTTTGGGTGATACGGCTCGCCCTGCTGGGCATCATCGCCGTCCACATCTGGATGGCCATAGCGTTGACGCGCGAGAACCGGGCCGCGCGTCCCGAAATTTACAAAGCAGACGCCACCGTCCAGGCGACCTACGCATCGCGAACAATGCCGATTTCCGGCCTCATCCTGTTGGCCTTCATCGTCTTCCACATTGCCCACTTCACGGTGCGCAGTGTCCCAGGACACGACTACGATGAGGCTATTCAAATGGCCGATGGGACCATCTACGAAGCCCATGTGCCTCTGGTCCAACTCGGAGAAGAGCCTGAAATGGACACCGAAATCGTGCACGACGTGCACACCATGATGGTAGCTGGATTTTCCTACTGGTGGATATCCATCTTCTACATAATCGCAATGGGCCTGCTTTGCATGCACCTGTCACACGGAATCAGCAGTATGTTTCAGTCCATGGGTCTGCGCAACCGCACCTGGCGTGCACGCCTCGACCCATTGGCCAAAGCAACCGGCTTCTTCCTTTTCATCGGATTTACGTCCATACCTGTTGCAGTTCTAGCGGGGCTCATTACCGCTAAAGGAATCCCCGTCTCCGGCTAAACACCCCGTATCAATCGTCTTATAACACCACAGAGCCATGAATTTAGACTCCAAAACTCCAGACGGACCCATCGAACAACGCTGGTCGAATCACAAATTCAACCTCAAGCTGGTCAACCCAGCTAACAAGCGCAAATACACTGTCATCGTCGTCGGCTCGGGACTTGCCGGAGCTGCTGCCGCAGCGTCCCTTGGCGAGCTTGGTTATAACGTCCTTTGCTTTTGTTATCAGGACAGCCCGCGTCGCGCTCACTCTATTGCCGCACAGGGAGGCATCAATGCCGCCAAGAACTACAAAAATGACGGCGACAGCATCTACCGTTTGTTCTACGATACGGTGAAAGGCGGAGACTTTCGGGCGCGCGAATCGGACGTTCATCGCCTCGCGGAAGTCTCTGTCAACATCATCGACCAGTGCGTCGGACAAGGAGTCCCATTTGCCCGAGAATATGGCGGACTCCTTGACAACCGCTCATTCGGCGGTGCCCAAGTATCCCGTACCTTCTACGCGCGCGGACAAACCGGCCAGCAACTGCTCTTAGGCGCTTACAGTGCACTCAGCCGCCAGATCGCAACGGGCCAAGTGAAGATGTATAATCGCCACGAAATGCTCGAAATCGTCAAAAAGGGAGAGAAAGCGGTCGGAATCATCACGCGAAACATGGTGACCGGAGCTATCGAATCCTGGGCTGGGGATGCGGTTATGCTATGCACCGGAGGATACTCCAACGTATATTACCTTTCAACCAACGCCATCGGCTGCAACGTCACAGCTGCCTACCGGGCATACAAAAAAGGAGCAGGGTTCGCCAACCCGTGCTACACTCAGATTCACCCGACCTGTATCCCAGTCCATGGCGATCAACAGTCCAAGCTCACCTTGATGTCGGAGTCGCTGCGCAACGATGGCCGCGTTTGGGTGCCCAAGAAAGCGGAGGACTGCGAAAAAGAACCCAAGGATATCCCAGAGGAAGACCGGGACTACTACCTAGAGCGGAAATACCCAAGTTTCGGCAATCTAGCCCCACGCGACATCTCGAGCCGGGCTGCCAAAGAAGCTTGCGATGATGGGCGCGGCGTAGGCCCCAAAGTCAACGGTGAACGCCGCGGAGTCTACCTAGACTTCTCAGATGCGATCAATCGGCTGGGTGAAGACAAAATCCGCGAACGCTACGGAAACCTCTTCGACATGTATGAACGCATCACTGGGGAAAATGCCTACAAGCGTCCGATGCGAATCTACCCGGCCCTTCACTACACAATGGGCGGCCTGTGGGTCGACTACAATTTACAGACAACGATTCCAGGCTGTTTCGCACTTGGTGAGGCAAATTTCTCGACTCACGGCGCCAACCGGCTGGGGGCATCGGCCCTGATGCAGGGCCTCGCAGACGGCTACTTCGTCATCCCCTACACCATCGGTGACTACCTGGCGCGCATTCCATTGAATGAAGCGGGGACCAACAGCCCCGAGGATCCCGAATTCAAGGAGGCAGAAGCCGCCGTGAAAGGTCGCATTGATAAGCTCCTCAGCATCAACGGGAAAAAGAGCGCTCGTGCCTTCCAGAAAGACCTGGGGCTCATTATGTGGGAATATGCTGGTATGGCCCGTGACAAAGCAGGCCTCGAAAAGGCCATCAAACTCATTCAAGAGCTGCGTGCTGATTTCTGGAAAAATGTTGGAGTCCCTGGTACCAACGAACAACTCAATATCGAGCTGGAACGTGCCGGCCGCGTGGCGGATTTCATGGAATTTGGTGAATTACTATGCCGAGACGCGCTAGATCGTGAAGAGTCCTGCGGGGGTCATTTCCGTTCGGAGCACCAGTCCCAGGAAGGGGAAGCGCAACGCGACGATGAGCAGTTCTCTCATGCATCTGTCTGGGAATACACCGGAGATGACACTCCCCCCAACAAACACAAAGAGGAACTCGACTTTGAGTATGTCAAACTAGCGGTCCGTTCCTACAAATAATCCACAGTCAATTCAACCAGGCCAAAGCATGA
>JBCCBL010000268.1:0-4372 GCA_039034055.1 Verrucomicrobiota bacterium
GAGCACATCACTCGACTTCGCGTGAAGCTTTTGAACGATCTCATCGATTTCAAGCAACCGTTCACCATCGAAGAACTCGAAGAAGATATCCGCGAATCGCAAAACATAGACTACATGGAAGGCCGCGCGATCCACTTCTTCAACGAAGTCACCGCCATCTTAGAATTTGTCCCCGAAGGCTTCCATCTAGATTCCGACAGCGACGACGACGAAGTGGCGGATCCAACCCGGGGTGTCGAAGCCGAAGAGCTTGAAGAAGACTTTTCTGATATTGAGGACGCTCCCGACGAAGACATCGAAGAAGATGAAACCATGCGCTGGAGCGAAGAAGACGAAGAAGAAGAGTCTGAAGAAGAGGACGAGGTCACTAGCCCTCCCGACGAACCCGAAGAGAAATAGACTTCCGTTCACCGATTTTATGAAAAAGCCGACCGTCTCCGAGGGTCGGCTTTTTTTAGATAAAGGCAGTTCTCAGGAATGAGACAAACCGCTGGCTAATCGAGCTTATCCTCCGCCACGTGGTACTTCGGGTCCTCCATAATATTAACCTCGATCATACTGCCTGCTTTATCGAGAAGCTGACGGCACTCCTCGCTCAAATGACGCAAATGGAGCTTCGTTCCTGTCTTCCGATAGCGCTCGGTAAGGGAATTAATAGCCTCGATACCGGAATGATCCCAAACCCGCGAATTTTTAAAATCGATGATTACCTCGTCCGGGTCCTCCGCAGGTTTGAAGACATCCTGAAAAGACTTTACGGAGCCAAAAAACAAGGGCCCGAACAAATCATAGTGCTTGATCCCCTGCTCATCCTTAGTTACCTCGGCCCGCAGATGAGTCGCACTTTCCCAAGCGTAGGCCAGGGCAGAGACGATGACCCCAGCGACCACCGCCAGTGCCAGGTTGTGCAACAACACCGTAATCAGCGAGACCATCACTAAAACAAACGCGTCGACCTTCGGAATTTTGCTCAAAATGCGGAAGCTCGTCCATTCAAAGGTACCGATGACCACCATGAACATCACGCCCACCAAGGCAGCGATTGGAATCTTTTCGATATAGTTCGGGATAAAGAGTATGAAAAGTAGGAGAAAGAGCGCTGCCGAAATTCCGGACAAACGCGTGCGCCCTCCAGATCGAATATTGATCATCGACTGCCCGATCATCGCGCAACCACCCATGCCTCCAAAGAAGCCGGTCGCCAGATTCGCCAAACCTTGCCCGATGCACTCCCGATTCCCCTTACCGCGCGTCTCAGTGAGTTCGTCAATCAAAGTCAAAGTCATCAGCGATTCGATCAAGCCCACGCTCGCCATTGTTAGGGCAAACGGCCAAATAATGCTCAACGTCTCTAAGTTGAACGGGACATCCGGGGCGTGAAACGCTGGAAATCCGCCCGCCACGCTCGCAACATCACCTACCGCGGGAGTGTCCAGGCCGAACCCGATCACCAGCCCCGAGGTCACCACAATCGCCACCAGCGACGACGGTAGTGCCTTCGTCAACTTTGGCAAAAATTGGATGATCGCCATCGTCAACACTACCAACCCGAGCATCAATCCCAACTCGCCCCCTTGCATCCAAACCTTCTCCCCAGCCTCATTCAGCAATTTAAAACTCTCAAGCTGCGATTGGAAAATAACGATCGCGAGGCCGTTCACAAAACCAAACATCACCGAATGGGGCACTAGACGGATAAACTTACCCAGCCGAAACAATCCTGCGGTGATCTGTAGCACCCCACATAATACCACCGTAGCGAAAAGGTATTCCAACCCATGCGTCGCCACCAGCGAAACGACCACAACGGCCAAAGCTCCAGTCGCCCCGGAGATCATTCCTGGACGGCCACCTGCAATCGATGCAATCAAACCGACCATGAACGCGGCATACAGTCCGACTAGTGGTTCTACCCCCGCTACAAATGCAAAAGCTACCGCTTCCGGCACCAAGGCCAACGCCACCGTTAGGCCCGAAAGGACATCATCTTTAAGATAGGCACGATTGCCATATTTACGAAAGATAAGCTGTATCATTGAAAAAGAGTAAAAAGAGACGCAGGGTCAAAAAAGCCCTCGAAAGTGCCAGGCTCATCAATGAACTCAACCGCAAATTGCGCACCAACCGGCAAAAGATCCCGCAAAGGCTGCTCAAAAAACGATTCACCCGCCACATCCCTAAACTCGCTCCGACACTACAGACTGGTAAAGAGGAATCAGTGGTAGGTATTCTGCGATTTTCACCCTAATGACACGCTCGACGACACTCCATAATTTCCTGGTTTTCACCCTCATCATCGGAATCAATCAGAGCCTCCAAATCAGCGCGCAAACCCTCTATCGCGACGGCGCCATTGCCCCGATGACTCGATCCGTCGAGGCTCACGTAAAGGCCTGGATGCTGGTCGGCGAAGATGGAATTATAAAAAGCCTCGGAGCCGGCGAGCCGAGCACCGAGATCGTCGAATCCGCCAATACTGTGCTCAGCCTAGAGGGAAAAATCATCATGCCTGGCTTTGTTTCTGGACACAGTCACCTCTGGCAGAGCGCATTCCGAGGCATCGCTCCCGACGGAGAACTCTGGCCCTGGTTGCAAGCATTACACTGGACCTACGGCGACAACTATGCCCCCGGCGACCTGAAAGCCTTCACCGCGCATGGGGCCTGGGACCAGCTCTGCCACGGCGTCACCACGACCTACAATCACACCCACTGGATGGATCACGATTATGCCATTTTCCTGGAACAGTTCGAAGCTGAGATGGAAACCCCCCAGCGATTCATCTTCTCCAGTTGTGTCGACTTTCAAGGCGACTCAGACCTCTGGACACCGCGCCTCAAAGCCCTCAAAGAGCAGGTCGATGTGAAACCGGAAAACTCTCTACTGGAGGTCGCCCTCAACTTACGGCCCTATGGCTCACCCGAAGCGACCGAGGCTCAAGTCGACCTGGCCGACGAGCTAGACATTAATTTTCAGATGCACTATCTCGAAGATTCGGGACGCCAGGAGGCCGAGCGATCAAACTGGCCAAAATACAAAGAGGCCGGCATTCCCACCGAACGCGCCACCTTCGCCCATTTCATTCACACCGACGAGGCAATCCTCAAAGACAGCGTCGAAGCCGGAGTTGGGATGGTCTGGAACCCACTCTCCAACGGCCGCCTCGGCTCGGGCCTCGCCAACATTCCTAAATACCTAAAAAGAGGCCTACCCGTCGCGATGGGTGTCGATGGACAGGCGAGCGCGGACACCTCCGACCCCTTTCAAAATATGCGCATGGGGCTCTACGCAACGCGCATGCAAGAGGAAAACAGTCAAGGGCTGCAACCCATCGATATGCTGCGACTCCACACAATCGATACCGCAGTCGTCCTAGACGTGGACTCCTATGTCGGGTCGCTTGAAGTCGGGAAATTCGCAGACTTCTTGGTCATCAATCCGAAATCGCCAATCACCGGTCCCGTCTGGGATGTCGCCGCGCACCTAGTATTTGCCTGCTCTGCTTCTAATATCGAATCCATCTACGTCGGCGGCCGAAAAGTGATCGAAAACGGCCAGCCAATTGACTTTGACCTCGACGCCCTGGCTCAAGAAGTCGAAACACGAATCATTGCACTCCAGGCGCGACACCAAGCTGACTCCGGCAAAAGTGAATAGATGGTAGCTCTCGCCCGACAAGAGACGCCTCGAGAACGATCCAGTCGAATGAGACCTACGTCTACCAGATCAACCTACGCTCACGCCCATACGATCCAAGATCCGCTGTAAATCATCGTTCCCACGATACTCGATGATCAGCTTACCCTTCTTCGCAGAATGCTTAACGCTCACGTTGGTGTTGAGTTCCGAAGTCAGTGTGCGTTCCAAATTCAAAATAGCGGTGTTCTCGGCGGAATTTGCCCCACCTGCTTCCTGCGCTTTTCGAGCCGACTTCCCCTCCTTAATGCGCTTCACTTCCCGCTCGGCCTCGCGCACACTGATTGAATTCTCGATGATCCGTTGCGCTAACAGTTCCCGGTGGGCTGCCTCCGGGAGCCCCAGCAACACCTTTGCGTGCCCAATCGACAACATCCCGCGCGCGATATAGGCCTGGAGCTTGGTGTCCAATGTCAAAAGGCGCAGCGCGTTGGCCACCGTCGCACGGCCCTTCCCGACACGTTCCGCCGCCGCTTCCTGGGTAAGGTCAAAGTCTCGAATCAAACTCGAGTAACCGAGTGCCTCCTCGATTGGGTTGAGGCCCTCTCGCTGCAAATTTTCAATCAGGGCGAGGGCGGCACTCGAAGCATCGCTAGCTTTGATCACACGCGCTGGAATCTTGCGAATCTTCAAGAATTGAAACGCCCGCCAGCGCCGCTCACCCGCGATCAATTCA
>JBCCBL010000269.1:0-4331 GCA_039034055.1 Verrucomicrobiota bacterium
GGGCCATTTCAGGTAGCATACGGTGGCCAAGACGGCACCCAAGGTGTCGGCAAGCCAATCTAGAAATTCAGTGGTACGGCCTGGGACGAAGTGTTGGTGAAGCTCATCAGTTACTCCGAAGGCCGAAGTCAGCATGATGGCCCAGAGGCCTGCGGAGAACGGGGGCTTAAACGTGAGGAACCAGCGGAGCCAGACGGTGGCGAGGAATCCATAGACTAGGGCATGGATGATTTTGTCCTGATGATCGAATTCGATGATATCGGGGATCACAACGGGTTGGTGAGAGACGCCGGTAATGGCTAGGCAGATTAGGGTGCCCGAAACCCATCCATATTTTGACCTTTGAGACATCCTCAGATTCCCTCGAGTGGTGAGTTTATGCTTCAAGCAGGGTTAGGTGGCCCATCTTGCGTCCGGGGCGGGGTTCGCCTTTGTCGTAAAGGTGCAATTTTGCCTTTGGGTCTTTGAGGAGTTCTTCCCAGTCTGGGTCTTTTTCAGCCCAGCGGTCTCCGAGTAGGTTTATCATCTTTGCCGGTGTGTGCATGCTTGGATCGCCTAACGGGAGGCCACAGACGGCCCGCAGGTGTTGCTCAAACTGGCTCGTGATGCAGGCATCAATGGTATAATGGCCGGAATTGTGGGGTCGGGGAGCTAATTCATTGACGAGCAGGGTATTGTCGGGAGCCAAAAAGAATTCGACTGTGATGAGTCCAACGACATCCAGCTCTTCAGCTATTTTCCGAGTAACGCGCTGGCCTTCTGCTTCGATCTGCGAGGGGAGCCCACAGGGAACGGTGCTCTCCGCGAGAATGTGGTTGCGGTGAGCATTTCGGGCCATCGGAAACATGCGGCTGGTTCCATCGGAGCGGCGGGCACAGATACAGGAAAACTCACCGGTGTGCTCGATCCATTTTTCGACAACGACTTCAGAGGCCCCGACGCTTTCCCAGATTTTTTTCTTATCCTTGGCTTTGAATTCGGTGAGTTTGATCTGGCCTTTGCCGTCGTAGCCAGATTCGGCGCTTTTTACGACGCAAGGTGTACCCACTTTTTCGATACATTTGATCATCGCGTCGGCGCTCTTGGCTACTGCGTATGGGGCTACCGATACATCAATACCACTCAGGAATTTTTTTTCCTGGGATCGATTTTGGCATATTCGCAAAATATCGGCCTTCGGAAATACGGGGCAATTTTTGGTAACGATTTCAACAGCGGCGGCGTCGATGTTTTCAAATTCGAGAGTGACGACATCAACACTTTTTGCGAATGCGATTAGGGCTTCTGTGTCGGTGTAGGCGGCGGCGGTGTGGGCATCGGCGAGGCGTCCTGCGGTACAATCTTCGGATGGATCGAATACGTGGAAATGGTAGCCCATGGGGCGGCCGGCGATGATCATCATGCGCCCGAGTTGACCACCGCCAAAGATTCCGATGCGGGTGCCGGGTAAAAATACTTTGTGCTTACTCACGTCTATTCGTCCTCCAGAGCGGGTAGTTCCGTTTCGAGAACGGTTTCTGTTTGAAAGGAGCGGAAGGCGTCGTAGCGATCCGCGAGAGCTGGGTCTTCGAGTGCGAGGATGGATGCGGCGGTGAGCGCGGCATTGGCGGCGCCTGCTTTGCCGATAGCAAAGGTAGATACTGGAACGCCGGCCGGCATTTGCGCGATGGAGAGGAGGGAGTCCATGCCGTTCAGGGCGCGCGATTGGACGGGTACCCCGAGCACTGGAAGGGGAGTTAATGAGGCGACCATTCCAGGCAAATGAGCGGCTCCACCTGCTCCAGCGATGATGACTTTCAGGCCTCGGTCACGAGCGCTTTCCGCATAGTCTACCAACTTTTTTGGAGTGCGGTGAGCACTCACTATCTGGCTTTCAAACGGGATTTCTAGTTGCTCAAGGCGAAGCGCTGCATTCTTCATGGTCTCCCAATCAGATTGGCTTCCCATGATGAGGCCGACGCGCGGTTTGGCTACAGGATCTGCAGAGCGTTTGCTAGACATGGGCAGAGGTCTATTTCCTGCAGAATAGAAATTCAATGGTGAATGATGCCAGTGATACCGGTGCGCGCCAAGGCATGGTTGGAAGGGGTGAACGGGCGCAATTTTTTTGAGATATCCTGCTATTCTTCGGGCACTAGGGTCAGGGTGTGTAGCACATCTCCGGGTCTCAGAGGGCTTTCGGCACCTTTCAGCCAAGCTTCGTGACCGGCTCGGTAGAAGGGCGAGAGGGGATGCCCGGATTGGCCCGCAGGCATGCTGAAACGGCCGTTGCGCTCATCACCGACCTGAACGACGAAACGCTGGGAGGGGCCGTGGTCGGGGGCGTTGGCACTGATCACAATCTGGTCTCCGTCGAGTTCGACTTCGGGCATGTTAATCCAGTCTCCGAGCACTGGAATGCCGGCAGACATGGGGTGTTTGATGGAGAGTTTGTTGACGGCACCCCAGGTGTATTTCGCGAATCCACGCGGCTTGGCCTCTTCGATTATTTGCGCTAAAGCGTGGCGCATTTCAGCATGCCAGGATTTGAAGTAGGGATCGATGAGGGCATCAGGTCGCTGCTCAAGGATTTGCAGCATTGGCTCTTCTAAGGGGATGCCGAGGCGGGCAAATCCTCGGTTGTAATAGATTGAAGCGTCTTTCGAGAGGGTCGGTCCAAACAGGCGGTAGTAGAGGCGATCTAGCATTTTCCCGCGAAATGAGCGAATGATGCGGTAGCCGACCGAGGAGGCTTCCGCTCGGCCGCTCCAGGCGTTCACCCATTCCATCAATTCAGATTCTTCCTCAGTGAGTGACCCTCGAACCGGGCTGTAGGCCCAGCGTATGAGTGCCTGCCAGGGATAGAGTGCGTCGCCTTCGATATTCATCTGAATTTCGAGCATCGACTCTAGGGAGTGCTCGGCATCTCGGGCGGCGAGTTCTTGTTGGATCCTCCACTGGCGAGAGCCGAGGAGGTAGCCACTGTCTCCAAATCGGGCGAGTGCGTCGCCGCCGACGATTCGTGCATTCGCGGTGGTGATGAAGCCTTGCTCGGGGTTGTAAATGCGGGGATAGGCTCCGGGTGCAAGGCGTCCTTTCCAAAGTGCGGAAGGCTCGTTGGAGGCGATCGGGGTCAGTTGCAATTCCGAGGAGGCACGATCCGGAATGCTGCCGAAGAGGGACCATCCGATGTTTCCTTGATCGTCGCCCACGACCATGCTCAGGGCCGGGCTTTCGGCTGTGTTGGCGATGTCGAGGGCTTCTTGCGCACTGGTTGACTTGGCTAGGTTCAACAATTGCAAGTCGAATGACCAGTCTTGGTGCGCAACCCACTGAAAGGCGATCTTTTGGCCCGACTCGTTTTTGCCGATGACTGGACCAAAGGGAGTTGTTTCCACCGTGATGGTTTCTTGAGGAGCGCCTTTGATATAGAGGGTCTCGATCTCTTTTTTGATCTTCTCAGAGCCTTCAGAGGTAAGGTAGGCCTCGGGATCTTCGGGGTCTGCAATCAGGATGATAGCGTCCTCGGTGTCGGCATTGGGATTGGTGAAGCCCCAGGCGATTTTTCCGTTTCCGCCCACGATGATTCCGGGGAGTCCGGGGAGCGACACCCCATGGGCTTCTAAGGGCTCACCGGAGCGGGATTGTTCGAAGACGGTGGCGCGATACCAAGTATTGGGGATTCTGAGCCCTAGGTGCATATCATTTGCCACCCAAGCTGCCGGGTTTAAAGCGTCTTTGCTGGGCCGAGCCGCCCAGTTGTTGCTGCCGTTGCGATAGGATTCTCGGGGGTAGCTCTCGCCGAAGCGGCTTGGTTTTGGCATCCAGTCGGGAGATTCCGGAGATTCCGGCCAATGGCTCGTCGCGGCCTGCCAGGATTCGGCGGGAGGCGGGGGTGTGATTTCGCGAATACTGCCGTCCTGAGGGGCTTCCCATCGTGATCCGTTTTGGTAAATGAAATCGAAGATCTCCGGTGGGAAGTGGGCAGAGATTTGGCCCCGCACCCGGTCTGTGAGCACATCGGTATCTTGCAGCGCCATGGTGATCGAGATCGCGCAAAGAATACTATCTTCGGCACGCCAGAGGCGTGGACTGACCTGGAGCAGATGGTATTCGAAGGGGCGGCTGCTCAGTTGTTGGATTCCACTGTTTACGCCCGCGGTGTATTTTTCGAGGAGATCTCTCTCCTCGGGTTTGAGGGATTCAAGGATGGATCGGGCGCGTTTGCGAAATTGGTGAACGCGATTTTTTCGGTCGGTCTCAATGCCCTGGGGTATGATTTCCGCAATCTCGCCTGCAGCGATGCGGCGGTACAGGTCCATCTGGAAAAAGCGTTCTTGTCCATGGAGGTA
>JBCCBL010000270.1:0-4323 GCA_039034055.1 Verrucomicrobiota bacterium
CGGGAATATTTGGAGCTGAATCAGTCGCCGGATAGTGGAAATGTCACTCGAGGCAATGCAGCTTCGAAGGTTGATGGCTTTCAAATTGACCCAGCACTCACGGCTCGCGTGGAGAATGCAGTAGAGACCATGGCTTTTGAAGTCGTATTTTCAGGCTACACCGAGTCACTCCGAATTTTTACGGAATCTCTCGCAGAGTTTGAATTACCTGTGGTGGTGCGCAGCATCGAAGTCACGCGCTCTGAGGAAACCGAAGAAGGTTCTTCCGCCCGGAGCAGTCGCACTCGGAGTTCTCTGGAATCCCTGTTTGGCACCCCTCGAGGTGGTAATTCTGATACGGTTGTGGACAGCGGAACCGAAGTCTCAAACCGCAAACCGATCGTCGATCAAAACACCAGCATCTTTACTGTAGTTATGGAGTACGTGGAGGTGTCTCTGTAGTATCCTGAGTTCATTTTCTAAATGATAGCATTTACTGATAAAATTTTATGTATCTGTGGCCTAGCTGGCCTGACTGTCAGCGCAGGTTGGACCTTTTTATCCCTGGGAGGCGTTAAGGCTGAAAGTGTGGAAAGCGTCTCAAACTCAACAGCGAAAGTTCCGGTGGATCCCGTTTCTGCACCAAATCCAATATCTCAGATTCCGGACTGGAATACACCGACATCCCATGATGATAACGATCCCAAATGGGTATATGGGGTGTTCACACCTCCTAAGATTTATGAGGTTGATGGGTTCTTCTCTGCTGTTCCTCCCGCACTCGACGAAGAGCGTGCGCGAGAGACGGTGGATGTCGAACTCGTCGAAATAGTTAAAAAACTATATCGCTTTCAGTTTGAAGGTTACGTTGAAGAAGATGCTTCCGACCCTCGTAAAAACCTCGTGATGTTAGCAGATCGCCTGACTGGATTTGCGGTGCGCGCACGTGTCGATCGTGAATTTCCTGAAGAGGGCATTCGTATTTTGGATATAGATATAACCCGCAGGCTCAACGATGATGGTCTTCTAGTTGCCGTGGAACAAGTGAGGATCCAAGAAATGGCCAGCGGTCGCGAAATCATTCTTGAGAATGGCATTCCGAAATATGAGGAAAACGTATCAATCAAATTACAGTCTACTCTGTCGGGAGAAGTTGTTGAGATCGGATCCAACGCGACAGTATTTGAACTGAATGACCTGACCTACGATCTTGTATCCGTGGACCTTCTGAACTCTCTGGTCACGGTGCGCAAACCTATCGATATCGATGAGAGCGACGACTACATTATCGAAACTCTGAGTGTCGAAAATAATCAGGAAGTTTCTGTATCAACGCCTGATTCCGGCTCGCCTCTGTTTTAATCTTATCTGCCTAGAAATTTAAACCCGATTACACTCCTACTGATTGCGAATGAAAATCCTATCTGCCCCTAGACTGCCAAAAGTCTTGTGCCTACTTGCTATCTCTGCTCTGGCACCCTTCACAAATGTAAATGCACAATCCAGTGGTGCCTCTGCACAGGAAAAGATTGAATTACTTGCCTCGGCGCTACGCGCGCGCGAAGCCGGCGATCTACTCGCTGCAAAGGAGCGTCTCGAGGAACTGATTCGAATTGCTCCAAACGATCCGAGTGTGCAGAGCTTACTCGAAAAAGTGAACCGGGATTTGGGGCGCGGAGCCTCGGGGTCTGGCTTTGTAAGCAACTCGGTAAGTGGTACTTCAAGCCCTTCTGGTGGCGGCGATGATGTCGATCAGCTCATCCGGGAAGCCGAACTGAGCCAGAGGACGAGCGTATCCTCAGCCTTAAGTCGGCTTGAGGAAGCGATGGATCTTGCTGATTCTGGCGCCTATGCTGCGGCCGAGGCGGAACTGAATGCGATTGCGGCAAGTTTAACGCCAGGGGTGTTGACTCAAGGCGCGATAAGAGAAGTTGAGGCGGCTCGCGAAAATGTGAGCAAAAGGCTCATTGAGTCGTCTATTGACGGAGGGGATATCACCACAGCACGCTCAGCATTGAGCACCCATATTGCTAGCTTTGGTGCTTCGGCGGCGACCGTACTTTTGGAAGAGCGGATCGCGAAGATGTCTAGTTCTGTCGGCAGTGCAGCGCTCAGTGAGGTCAGCCCAGAATTTGTAGAAGAGATTAGTGTTATTGAGGAATTGATGCTCAAGGCGCGGATTCAGTTTGTGAATCGTGATTATGATGGTGCTTCTGAAACGCTTAAAGATGTTGAGATTATTGATCCACAGAATGCGGCCGCTCTCCGCTTTCAGCAGATAATAGCCGAACGCAAGAGTGAGGGCCTCGCGCTAGCGCGGTATCGGACCCGCCAAGAAATGATCAACGAAGTGGATGAGGCTTGGAATCGTCCTCGCGCTAGTGTTGAAGGTCTTTCAACGGATGAGCCGCGTCGCGAGGAAAATCAAGAGATCCTCGAGCTACTCAGAAATACTATGATTCCCCGTATTTCTTTCAACGGCCAAGCGTTATCCCGCGTTCTTCAGTCACTTTCAGAGTTATCCCTAGAATATATTGCTCAAGTGGAGGGTGGATTAAAAGGGATCAATTTTATTCCTGCTTATAATGTTTCCCAGATCGATGAGCCGTCAGTAACGTTGACTGTATTTAATGTAAGCCTTGAGCGTATCCTCAGCCTGATTTCTCAGCAAGTGAACTTTGAGTATGTCATTGAAGAAGATGTCGTTTTGATGCGACCGGGTACTGGCCCTGGGATCACCGGGGGTCAGCTAGTGACAGATTTCTTCCCAATCTCGCGAGCGACCGTCCTAAGACTGACTGGGGTCGGTCGCGAGTCGGCTGGAATCTCCTCTTCTGCGGTGAGCGATCCATTTGCCCCGCCGACCTTACCATCTATTGGCTCGGGGTCCTCGGGAGGAGAAGAGGAGGAGAAGATCAAAGGATTCTTGGAACGCGCTGGTATTCCTTTCGAAGCAGTGCCGGGAGCCAACCTTGCTTTTGATGGGACGCAATTGATTGTGACCCAATCGGTCCAAAATCTTGAGGGAATCCGGAACATCCTTCGTCGTTACGACCAGACTAAACAGGTTGAGATCGAAGCAAAGTTTCTGGAAGTCCAGCAGGGTGCGTTGGAGGAGCTTGGCTTTCAATGGAGCATTGGAGCGGATGGTCTGCCGACCTTTGATTCTAGTGGTAACGTCAATCTCGATTCTACCGGAGCTCCGATACTTTCGTATGACAAGGAGTTTAATGTCACTCCACAGACATTGGCGAATCAGTTCAGCGTGAATCCTGAGACAACGACGACACAGGTCGTTACCCCGACTCAGTCGCTCTCGATCGTAAATAACCCACCAACGATCCCGAACTCCTTGGACTTTGCGGCTGATGCGAACCCGATCGCCGGTATTGTCGGCAGCATCGGTTCCGCCGATGTTTCAGTCTTGATCAATGCCTTGGAGCGTCAGAGCGGTAGTGATCTCATGAGCGCTCCACGCCTGACTGTCCTTTCGGGTAAAACAGCGCAGATAACGATCGCCCAGGAGCTGATCTATCCCGAGAGCTATGGAGATATACAAGCTACGGCCTCCGGTGGTGGCGGCGGTGGCAACAACAACGGCGGTGGCGGTCGCTCATCGATTGCGATCACCGCAGGCACACCGCAGGATTTTAATTTCCGTAATGTGGGGGTTGAGATGGAGGTGACGCCGACCGTCGAAGATAACGACAACATCAGCCTACTTCTCGAACCCAAGGTGACCGAGTTTGAAGGATTCGTTGAATACGGAGGTCCGAGTGTCGCGATCTCGGGGGAGAGCACCGTCACTGTACCTCCCGGATTCTATCAACCGATTTTCTCGACGCGTTCTGTCAGAACTGAAGTCACCGTATTTGATGGTGCCACTGTTGTTATCGGTGGGTTGGTTCGAGAAGAGATCAACTTTGTTGAAGACAAAGTTCCGTTCCTCGCAGATATCCCTATCGTCGGCCGATTGTTCAGGAATGAAGGTGAGACTAACCTCAAGCGAAACCTCATGATCTTCGTATCGGCAAATCTAATTTCTCCTGGGGGCTCACCAAGCCGCCAAAACTATCGTGGTGTAGAATCAAACTCTCTCTTCCAGAATCCTGTGATCCTGACCCCGGGTGGATCCGAAGAGCGTAACTAAATTGGTTTAATTATCTATCAGGTCCCCTTATGAACACTCCAAACTTTTTTGGCAGTTGCCAAAGAGCAGTGATTTGGGCCTTTGCCACATGCGCTCTCGCTATGACGGCAAATGCTCAGACAATCACGGTTGTCACTCCTCATGATGTAAGTGGGAGTACCGACGCGACATTCCCGGTTAATCAACCCATTACC
>JBCCBL010000271.1:0-4322 GCA_039034055.1 Verrucomicrobiota bacterium
CTAGGCCGTAAACGCCCGCCCCAGGCCCAGCTTTGTCAGCCAACGACGAAATGCGACCGAAGACTTATCCGCCATCACCGAGATTTCGGCGGCCGCATCAAGAGGGATTTCTTCCGGCTTTTGGTTTTCGATCATCACCCGATCCTCACCCAGAATTTTTTGCTCCCAAGCCAATAGATCCTCGACCGGGACATCATGATCAAAATTGCGCGTAAACACCACAATGAGCTGACTCTTTCGCGCTGAGACCGGCGCAATGTTAATATGAATGATGTGATCGCGACCGCCCGGATAATGAATCGCCGTCCGTGTCGCAAAGGGGAAAAACAAGGTGCGGTGCATGTAGCGATGCAACTCACTGGCATTGGCAATCGGTGAATCCTCCGGATTGGTCGCCTGATACTCAAACGCCATGATCATCTTTTGATCATCCACCTCAAAATCGTAAGTCGCTCCCTGTTCGGCGTTCTCCTCCAAACCAAAGGTATTGCGGTGGACAAAGGAAAAATGCGCATTGTCGATGAAGTTCTCAATCGCCCGCCCCGCCGAACAGTCCCAAATTTCCGGACCCATCGTGAAACGGAAGAATTTCGGATCCGTCGCCTCGGGCTCCCACACCGGTAGCATGTTTGAAGGCTCGCCCCGCAAACACACCCAGACCAGCCCATACTTCACGGTACTGCGAAATACGAGCAGGCGTAGCTTGCTGTTGATCGCCCCGCGTGGATCGCTCGGCACAAACGTGCAGGCCCCGCTGATATCATAGCGGTAGCCATGGTACGGACAGACCAAGCACCCATCGCGTACCCAACCCATCGACATCGGAGCCCCCCGGTGAATACACAAATCGCGCGCCACCAAAATGGCCCCATCCAGCCGTGCCAGCACCAAATCCACATCGAGCAGCGTCACCTTCTTCGGTTCCGCCTCGATATCCGCCTCGAGCGCAATCGGATACCACAGATTCGAAAGCGCCATCCAGTCTGACTCGCTAAAAGAACACTCCTTTGGGTAGGTCGCATCCGCATACTGCTCGAGGGTTTGCATCGCCCACCTTAAGCACTAAATATTCCAAAGAAATCGACTTCAACGCCAGCGCTCCATGGCATTGTGCTTCGGCAAATCCCAAATTCTTCGCCCCGTCGTAGCCGCACTCTCATATTTTCGGAAAAAGGCGTCCCGGGCCGCCTGCAGATCGAACTGTTGAGCCTCCGAAGGCGGCGGCGTTGCGAAGCGCTCCTTTAAAGGATGAGCGAGGTCAAACCAACTTTCCTCAGCCTTCCCATCGGGCATGTAGCGCGTGACCAACTTCCAGCGCCCGTTATGCACCATTCGAGCATTCCCGTATTCGGCAAATTGATACTGCCTCCACGTCGGCATCCGCATTCCCTGCAACAGCGGGATCAGACTCTCCCCAGGCCCGACCGATTCCCGCGGCTCGCCCGAGGCCACATGCAACAGCGTGCTGTGCACATCGCACAGGGTTACAAACTCATCACGCACCTGCCCCGGCAGCACCCAAGATGCCGGACCCCGAATGATCAGGGGAATGTTTATCGACTCCTGATACAGATTCTGTGGCACGCTGCCATTGCCCTTCCCATAGAGTCCATACTGTCCTGTAAGGTGCCCATGATCCGACGTATAGATTATGAGAGTATTATCGATCAAACCCCGCCCAGATAGCGCATCCATGATACGCCCCACCTGCTCATCCAAAAGCGTCACAGCAGCCAGATACTGAGCCAACTGCTCCGAATGATTATCGACTACGGCACCCGCCATCGCTGGGCGGGCGATACTCGAAAAACCTCCCGCCGCAACGATATCCTGAGCGACCGGCCGATACTGCGAAACCAGACGTTCCGGCAAATCCTCAAAGGGAAAATGCGGCTCCACAAAATTTAAAAATACCGCAAAAGGGTGCTCCCCCGACTCGTCAATGAAATCGACCGCATTCTCGGAAAGGAAATGGGCCTGGACCCCAGTGAATGACTCCGCCTCCCCATCCCGAGAAAAATGCACCGTTCCCGCATGGAGGTATTGGTTGATCCAAGGAGCTTCACGCTCGTCATAACTCAGCCATCGGTCAAAGCCGCGCACCGGACGCCAACCGGCAGTGTCCGCATGCCATTTCCCAAACAGACCCACCCGATAGCCAGCTTCCTGCAGCTCCTCGGAAAGGAGAGTCTCCGAATTCAACCAACCATCTGGGTCCGCAAAATCCTCCGACAAAAAATCATGCACCCCATGCTGCGAAGGCATCTTTCCTGTAAAAAAGCTCGCCCGTGCCGCCGAGCACACCGGCACCGGCGAAATTGCCTGATCAAAACGAACCCCAGTCTGCCCTAGGAAATCCAAATTGGGCGTGTGAATCCGCGCATCATAAGAACCAAGAGCCCACCGACCCTGATCATCCGACATGATCACCACAATATTCGGCGGCGTCTCCGCACACACTGCGGCCCAAAAGCTCAATGCCACCAGGTACCCGGATGTCGCTCTTCTCAAAAATCGATAAAAATGAAACTGCATGAGGTCAGCCATCAGCAATCCGTGTACTACTTGATACTTCGGTGGCTCAGATAGTGCTTTCCCTCCACCATGCGATTACTCCCAATCCTATCGCTTTCCCTGTTAACCAGCGCCAGCCCGGCAATCGAACCTCTCGATAAACCCCTACTCATACACGGAGGAACCATTGTCCCAATGGAACCGGACCAACGAGATCCCATAGACGGATGGATGCTCGTCGGCGTGGACGGCACCATTCAAGAACTCACCGCCGGGGAGCCCGATCCCAAGCTGATAGAGACCTCTGAGTCGATAGACGCGAGCGGCAAAATCATCATCCCAGGATTCATCTCAGCACACAGTCATCTATGGTCGGCCCCATTCCGAGGAATCGCCAGCGAAAGTAATTTGCTGGATTGGATCGAAGCGGCACATTCTCCATTCACCCCGTACTACCAAGATAAAGACTTCTACATATTCACCCAATACGGCGCCCTCGACTTCCTAAGCCATGGAATCACCACCTGCTACAACTGGGTATGGAATAATGGATGGGACTACGAACACTGGATTGAGCAATTTGAGGCTCAACTCTCGATTGATCAGCGGTTCATTTTTGGCTGGGCCTTGGACGTCACCGATACCGAGGAAGCCAACCGCACACGCTTGAAGGCCTTTCTTGAAGAGGCAAAAACTTTGAAAGCGGAAAACCCGCACCTCCTCAAAGTCTCCCTGAGCGCACTCGGGATGCTCTTTGGAGACACCGAACTACCCTACTGGGAAGGCAAATTAATGAAAGACTTCGGTCTCGATGCTCAAGCCCATTACCTGGAAGATCCGGCAATCAAACACCGCCAGCAAGGTGAATTCTCAATCATGGAAAAAGCCGGTATGATCTGCGACCAACTCCACCTTGCGCATTTCATTCACACCAATGATCATATACTCCAGAGATCCTCAGATGCCGGAGTGCGTATGGTTTGGAACCCGCTCTCCAATGGTCGACTTGGCTCCGGATTGGCCGACATTCCCAAATACAAACAATTTGGACTGCAAATCGCGATGGGCCTCGATGGACAGGCCAGCGGAGACCTCTCCGATCCATTCGAGAACATGCGAATGGGTCTCTACGCGACCCGCATGAAATACGAATCCGCCGGGGTCATGACACCCTACCAGATACTCGCCTTACACACCTACGAAAGCGCCAAGACCCTCAAAGTCGAAGACCGCGTCGGCAGCCTCTCTGCCGGGAAATTTGCCGATTTTTTAATTCTCAATCCACAGGAGCCCGACGTGGGACCAGTGATCGATATCTACGCGACCCTCGTCATGACGCTCAGCACCCGAAACCTCGAGGCCGTCTACGTCGGAGGCCAAGCGGTCTACTCGGAGGGAGATTTCACCAAACATGACTTCCCAAATATCCGCGATGAAGCGCACACCCGCGTCGAAAGAATGATCGAACAGCTAAAGTCTGACGGCCAACCGGTCCCCACAGCCACCTACCTCAACCACTATTCAAACCCATAGTGTTCTCTTAAATCAAAGAGGCGGTTCAGGCCAACACTCCGGTCCGACGAACTCAATTCTTCAGCAGCTCCCCTCGAAATGCAGAACAAAAAGGCCGGTTTGACCCACGTCGGTTTAAGGCTATTGAACGAGGCATGGCAACATCTCGAAAAGCGATTGGAACGTGGTACATAGGCTACGGGATCTTTTTGATCCTATGCGGCATAGCAGGATTTATCTCGAATCCAACGGCTGCGAAAACCGCCCTCATGTCAGGAGGCACATTCGGCACCCTA
>JBCCBL010000272.1:0-4318 GCA_039034055.1 Verrucomicrobiota bacterium
ACCCCGGCCCGCAATGCGGACATTATTGACGCGAAAGAGGCGAATCCTAACCACATTGTTTTCCTAAGTTTTTCTGATGTATTGAGTTTCACTCCGTCGGACTCAGAGCCCACAACGATCACCTTTGTTGGAAACAACACGGCGGGCAAGAAGCTCGTGACAGGCTTGGTTCTGGCGATCATTCCGGAAGCATCCTATGCGATTTCCTTGTTCGCCCTCGGAACGCTTGGTTTTGTGGTCTACGTCAAGAGACGTGCTCGGTGAGGGGGACGCTTCTTGGAGTTGGGATAGCCCGCTTTTATTGAACCCAAGGCGAATCCTTATGAGCGATGGAGTGAGTGTCCGATGCAAGGACTTTGCTCTAGGCTTGGAAGACGACTTGACCCCTGAGCAGGGTTTTTTTTAGCCAACGGTCATCCCAGGTGAATATGAGGTAGCCAAGAGGATCTCGCGCTTTGAGCCAGTCGGGATTGGCATCGATGACGGTGAGATCGGCAGTCGCTCCTTCGTGAAGGATACCTGCATCCTGCCATCCAAGGCGTTCCGCATTGCCTTGAGTGATTTGCCACCATGCTTCAGATGTCGTTGCTGGGGCGCTATCTTCAGCGTGGAAACTGGCTTCCATCATGGCCCGAGCGACCCGGATCATAGACCGGTCTGGACCTCCGGCGATGTCGCTGGCGAGGCCAACGCGGATACCGTCGTTTAGGTAGCGTTCTCGGTGCATCGTACCGGAACGTAGGAACGTGTTGGATGTGGGGCAGTGCGCAATGATCGCTTTCGATGCGGCCAAGCGTCTGCGCTCATCTTTCGAGAGATGGATTCCGTGGCCGAGGAAGCAGCGCTCGTTGACCAGTCCGGCTTTTTCGTAGATTGATGTGTAGTCGTTGGAATTATGGAGTTCGCAAGCACGTTCACACTCGGGAACCATCTCAGCGAGATGGGTCTCGATGTAGGCTCGGGAATCGTTAGCGATTTGGGCTGCTCCCCGGAGCAAGCTTTCGCTGCACGTTAGAGCGAAGCGCGGGGCGATGGCTGCTGCTACGCGTTTGTGGGTTGATTCTGGGAAGGCTTCGAGGGCTGCTTGCGCGTCTTCAAGGTTTCCTTGAGTCGATTTGCAGAGATCTGGATGGATGTGCATGTCGGCCAGAGGTTGTCCAATCTTGGCTCGCATTCCGATTTTCTGAGCCTCTTCTAAGCAGGCTAGGGTAGCTTCTCGAAAATTCGCGGAGAATGCGAAAACCCCGGTGGTGCCGCAGGATAGGAATTGTTTGAAGGCATCCCGGCTTCGGCTCCGTGCGAATTGTGGATCGGCCCAGTGCGCTTCGGCTGGAAATACGACATTGTCCAACCAATCTAGCAATTGCATCCCGTACGCTCCGAGAGCATTGATCTGCGGGATGTGCGCGTGAACGTCGATAAAGCCTGGCGAAATCAGAACATGTTCGCCTCCGATGTCGGGCTTCGGATGCAGTTCTCCGATTTCTAGGCGGACAATGATGGGACCGTCTATTTCCAGCCAACCTTTTTGGACGGTGACTGCGTCCTGTCCGGCTAAATCTGGTAATACGAGATTACCGGATACAATCATCCTTGAAGAACACGGTGGCCGCTGGAGCGTCTCCAGTCCGAACGATCCTTGCGCTCGCCTCCACGTCTGTAGGCAATTTTTTCGCGGCGTGGCATGTTTTCGAAATCTAGAATCTGCACGATGATGGCGAGCGATGCGATTCCACCCGTTAGGTAGAGGAGGAACATGATTCTTGGAGGGTTCACCATCGTCGCGTTAATTAGCTGAGTCGCTCCCAGGGTGAGCGCACCAATGCAGATGAGAGATAGAGGAAGGAATATTTTAAATGCCTTTTTGGTGATGCAAAACTTGTATCTTCTTTGGATTCGGACCCTCCAAATAAACCAGCCTGTGGAGATGAGAAAAGCACCGAGGAACAGAGGTATCGGTGTCATCATTTCTTCAAAGTAGAGCGTGCATGCAATCGCGAGTGAGAGACCGGTGAGCATACCGCTGAGGACGATATGCAGAAAATATAAAACAACTTTGATATGCATATGAGAGAGCTATTGAGGATCGAGTTGAGACTTGATTTTTGAGAGCGATTTCCAGACTGATCAATCGCGTGTTCATGATTGGTGGCGATTGAGAGAGTGCACCCCGAAGGCGTAGTGTCTACCAGCATCGTAATTGACGACAGCCGACGTAGTATTTTTCGGTCAAAATACGAACGCGATGAGCACTTGATTGAAACCCCGATTCAGCATTTGGCTGGCCTGGAACGAAAAATTCACAAATTCTTTTGATATTATCAAAAACTATTTCCTCAAATCGTCCTGAAGGTCGGTATCTCCTCCGTCGGTGAGGCCTTGCAGTTGGGTGTGAATCTCTCCGATTAGATAAATGGACCCGGTAGCGATTATGGGGACTTTTGTTTTGGCTAGGGCTACCGCATGTTTTTTGGGGAAAAGCTCCTGGATCCCTCGTTCCTCAGCTGGAATCTCAGAGGGCCAGAACGCCGATACGGCTTCCCATTCACTCGCTCTGGGTTGATTGGGCCGAATCCAGATTAATTGAGCCGCGAAAGGAGCTATGGTGTGTAACAGGGCTTCGGCTCGATCTCGGCCTAAGGTTCCGGCAATGATCGGAAACCGACTGCCTGCTGCGTACTCCTTCCGAAGGGATTCGAGGTTTTCGACCAATCCCATGGTGCCCTCGGAATTGTGAGATGAGTCGAGAATCATCTCTTGCCCATTTTCGAGAACAAGGCGTTCCCATCTGCCGGACCAGTTGATCGAATCTAGTCCGCTCAGAATGCTGGATTCTGAGACGGGAAGCACCGGTTGGAGGTGTTTCACGCACTCAACCGCGACGGCGGCATTGATCCGCTGATAGTTACCCGGTAGGGCACTGTGCGGTAAGGCGTCGTCGTCAATATCTGCGGGCCTCGCGACCGGACATGCTCGATCGCCGGCAATCTGTTCAATGCTCTTGCGTGGTCCTTCTTGGATTCTGCCCAGGACGACCGGTACTCCGTCCTTTAGAATTCCAGCCTTTTCACATGCTATTTTTTCGAGGGTATCGCCGAGTATTTGAGTATGATCAAGGGCAATGGAAGTGATCGCGGTGATCGCGGGGTTCACGACATTGGTGGCATCGAGACGGCCTCCCAGGCCCACTTCGATAATCCCCACGTCGACCGCTTTTTCTTGAAAATAGATAAATGCCATCGCGGTCATGAACTCGAAAAATGAGGGAAACAGGCCCGTCTCTTCGGCTTCCAGGGCATTGCCCACGGAGATCAAGTTTCGAGTCATTTCGACTACTTTTGCGTCTGGGATCGGCTCTCGGTCTACTTGAACGCGTTCATTTAAGCGCACGAGGTGAGGTGAAGTATAGAGCCCGGTTGTGTAGCCTGCGTGCCGATAGATTGATTCAATGGTGGCGCAGGTGGAGCCCTTTCCGTTGGTCCCCGCTACGTGGATTATGGGGTAGGCTCGCTCTGGATGGCCGATGGCTTCGACGAGTCGACTCATTCGCTCAATCCCGTACTTCATCCCGGTGTTTCGGAGGCTGAACAGGAATGCCCTAACGTCCTCAAAGCGATGTAGTTGCTCAGGATCTGTATGCATATGATACCTTCGGGGCGAAGGAAACTTCTGGGTCGAGCGCCCTATGCGGTGGCTTGTGCTGGGCAGAGAGCTTTTAGAAACCCACTGATGCGTTCTCTCATTTTGCGCCGGTCGACGATTTGGTCGATCAAGCCATGTTCCAGGAGAAATTCAGCTGTCTGGAATCCTTCTGGAAGGTCCTGCTTGGTGGTGTCTTTGATCACCCGAGGGCCGGCAAAGCAAATCTGCGCTCCAGGTTCAGCTATGATGAGATCCCCGAGGGTTGCGAAGCTGGCGGTCACGCCTCCGGTTGTTGGGTGAGTGAGAATCGATATGAACGGCAATCCGGCCTCGGCTTGTTTGACGAGAGCAGCGCTGGTTTTTGCCATTTGCATGAGGCTGAAGACCCCTTCCTGCATCCGAGCGCCTCCGGATGCAGAGACGATGAGGAGGCCTCTTTTTTCTTGGGTAGCGCGTTCGATAGCGCGGGTGATTTTTTCTCCAACTACCGAACCCATACTTGCGGCGGAGAAGCGAAAATCCATGACAGCGATTGAGACAGGAATGGTATCGATGGTACCCGTCCCAGATACGAGGGCATCGGGCATCCCGGTCGTTTTTTGATACTTGTTGATTCGTGCCGGATAGGGGACTTTGTCGACAAAGGAAAGGGGATCTACCGAAGTCAAGCCGGCGT
>JBCCBL010000273.1:0-4310 GCA_039034055.1 Verrucomicrobiota bacterium
ATCCAGTTTTACATGACCAAAGGCGTCACGAGGCACCTCTTCTCCCTTCGCTTCCATCTCCGCGACAATCGTTTCGACACCCGCTCCCTCACTGATAAAAATGTTTACATTATCCACGGTATCCATGACCGATTTCAAGCGCTTCGCCTCGGCCTCTATGTCGAAGCCCATCTCGGGGATGAAAATCCCATGAACGTCGAGACGCTCTTTGGACAGTCCAATTCCAGGAACATATTCTTTAGCAGCGAGCTGTTTGCGATATTCTGCAGCAGTGGCCGCAGTCAGCCATCCACAGGCACGTCCCATCACTTCATGAATGATCAGCATACGTGGATTCGCATTGTGCTCGGCTACCACGTTTCCGAAAAAGGTCGCCCCTTCTTCCGCCGCAGTCCACGCTCCCAAGCTCTGTTTAATCGGAAATACATCATTGTCGATGGTCTTTGGCAGGCCAATTACAGTTAGATCGTAGCCATTTTCCTTGAGAAATTTTGCCAGATCCGCAGCCGCGGTGTTGGTGTCATCGCCCCCAATTGTATGGAGAATTTCAACACCGTCTTTGATTAATTGATCAGCCGCCACTTTCTGGGGATTTTCTCCTTCTTTGACGAGACCACGTTTGATGCAGTCTTTCACGTTGGTCAGCTTGACACGCGAATTTCCGATAGGGCTGCCTCCAAATTCATGAAGAATTCCTGCTCTTTCACGGATTTCTGGAGTGACCTGAATAAAATCACCCAGCAGGAGTCCCTTGTAACCGCTGCGGTAGCATATGATCTCGATGCTTGGATCCATTTCAGAGTAGCGCTCGATGAGACCACCAACGGCAGAAGAGAGGCAGGGAGCCAGACCACCTGCAGTGAGAATACCTACTTTTTTGGGTTTCATATTTTGGATTTTTGAGAGATTTCAGGGAAATTCAATATTGGGGGGCGTGGGGTTAGATTCTAGGTCACCCCTTCAAACACCGTGCGCTCATTCCTCGATTCTGACCCAGAGGAAGCAAGCACAAAAAAATCCCGTCCCCCTGCCCAGGGACGGGATTCTTTGCTTACCTGCCTGCCAAGAGTCCCCTACCCAGGGACTTTCAAATTGCGACTCGAAATATGTCGTTTGTGGTTTTGAAATTTCTTAGAGAAGTCATTGCACCATCGTTTGGGTCGATTACTGACCATCCACTTTCCGTTCGTATGATGACTCGGTAGCGCAACTCCTTTTGACCCTTCGCTCGGGTCATCATCACCCCGACTGGGACATCGCCCTTGCGCGTGCCACCACCGCGAATATTTGCTTGATACATGATGGATTGAAATACTTTGCACAATCCATCGGACATTTTCTCGTTATTGAGTGCTGGGGAGAGGTTTTGCTCAGCATAAGCTATGTAGAAAGGGATCAGCTGATCTTTCAACCAGGTCTCATTGGGCACGATGTAGCGATTGTCTCTAAGTTCCGCTTGAACAATTCGATAATTTTGAAGTTCTGTCCTAACTTCGTTTCGCGACAGAATGGGATTGCTGCGCGCTCGTAGCGTCCCTGCGAGGAGGGTGCAGGTCAGAGCGAGGAGGGTAGGTTTTAATATCATGGTTTAGGCAGTGGGGGGTGATAGATGGGGCTTCTCTAAACGTCCTCAATAATACCCAAAAAATCTCGAATCCCCTATCCGGTCGGTCCGCCAATCAGGACGAGAATCGAGCGCAGTTTATCTTCAATCGACTCGCACATTTTCGGCCCAGGTTGCCGCAGAGCTGCTGCGCAAATGGGCTACTCTTTTCTGCAAAATTTCCGTAGTCGGCGCGAAATTCCTACTTAGTCACAGTCTATCAGTGAGTTTAAGACCACATCGCAGCCTCGTAAAATCCGGTGATTGCGCGTGTAGAACGCTGGATTTTCAATTTTTCGGCAAACAAATCTGCATACTTGCATCGCTCTCTGAATAAAATAGTATGAATTTAGCAATGGCCATCGACTCTGCGGACTCGGATTCCAAAACCCCTGAGACGCCTCCTAACACCTGGAAGCAGGTACTCGAGGAAAATGGATCTCGTTTTCAATTGTATGCACGCCAGCAAGCACGCAATGATGCGGACGCTCAAGACATCCTGCAGGAAGCGCTGGTAAAGGCGTGGCGTGCATCCGGCGGCGAAGAACGCCTCGAAGTAGGCTTTGTCTATACATATATCCGCCGCACCGCAATCGATTGGGGCCGCAGTCACGAACGCCGACAAAAACGCGAACAGAAATCGCTCCGAGACAGTATCTGGTCGCAACCAACACCCACCGTTTGGTTCGAACGAACCCTCGAAACCGATGAGCGCCACCGCCAAATTGAGGCCGCGATCCAGCAACTTCCTGAAGAACAGCAGGAAGTATTGGTCCTAAAAATATGGGCAGACCTCACCTTCGATACCATCGCTCGGACCCTCGAAGCATCGCCTAATACGGTGGCCTCGCGCTACCGCTACGGTTTGCAGAACCTCAAAAGAATCCTTTCACCCCAACAAGAATCATGAGCGACCCATTTGAACAGTCCCTACCAGAAGATCTCAAGGATCTTGAGCGCTCACTTAGCAATCTGAAGCCAGAGGGCCTCGATTCAGTGTCCAAAGGGCGCTTCAGCTCGGCAATCATTCATGCCGACGCAGAACCTCCCACCGAAGAGGCGAGTGCGACTCAAGAAATCGATGACTCGCCATCAATACGAACTCGTATTGCTTGGGGCGCTTGGGGCTCGTTGGCTGCGGCAGTTTCCCTAGCTGTCGGCCTAAACCTAGGCAACCGCCCGGAATCCTCCTCATTAAGTGCGGAGGTCGCAGTAGACGGTACCAGCGCTGAAATCTTCAGTCCCTCGAAAATTCCAGCAGATGCAACCGCACTCGCGACTCAAAGCGAATTAAAACAAGTGGTTGATGAGGGCATCATCCTAACTGAATCGTCCTCTCGGATGCGCCAGGTCAGAACCCTTTACACCGACACCGTCTCATGGACAGATCCTGTTACCGAGGCGCGCCTTCAAATGTCCTACGATCGTGAGGAGCTTTTCCTCATCCCAATTGACGCGATCTAAGTTTCAATCTTCTTATCGACAGTTATCATGTACCTACCGCTAAAGACTGTTTTTACCCTTTTTCTCGCAACTCTTTTGAGTCATCAGGGATTTTCAGCGACCGAAGGAGACGTTTCTAATAAGCCAACAGCTCAACAAGCGTGGCTGGGCATCTATGTAAAGCCGTTGCCAGAATCACTGCGTGCCCAACTCGGTATTGGCAAAAGCGTAGGACTGCTCGTTGAAGATGTGGTGGCCGGCAGTCCAGCAGATCAGGCTGATTTGAAGCCTTTTGATGTGTTGATTTCGTTTGATGATCAGAAGTTAATCAATCGCGACCAATTGCTCGGCCTCATTCTGGACTCGAAGCCAAACTCGGAGGTCAAATTTCAAATCATTCGGACCGGCAAACCCATGACGCTACCTGTCACCTTAGGCGGTAAAAGCCTCAAGACCCGCGAAAAAACTTCTTGGGAAAATTTTGAGATGAGCGACGACATCCGTGAAATGCTTGAAAGCCTCACCGAGAATCCTGAGATCAAATCGGCGCTTTCCGAAGCAAAAGGGGAAATTGCAGAATTGATCCGATCGGTCTCCGAAAGCTTGCCGACTGAAGAGGAGATTAAGGAAAACATCACCGAAGCTTTGCAGTCGATTTCAGAGGACCGCGAAATAATCAGCGAAGTAGAAATCATCGTCAAAGATGAGCAGGAGGCCAATCCCGTAATGAGGCGTTCACGGATCTTGAGTGGAGCCACCGAGGTCAACTATTCCGATCGCCATGGCGATATCCTTGTGAAATCGAACAAAGAGGATAAGACGGTCCGCATCTTGAATCGCGACCACAAAGTTATCTACGAAGGACCGCTGACCGAAAAAGTGATGCAGAGCTTAGAACGCAGAGATCGCGAAAGGCTGGAAAACCTACTGAAAATGCATGCTATTGAAGTGGCTCAGGCCGAATAGACCCAGACCCGATTTCACTTTCTAGAGCCTTTTCCTGAAAAATCGTTTCCACGGTTCGTATTCTTTATTCACTACGAAGGGCTGATCCCGAATCCTGACTTGGCTAACTGTCAGGAACTTTCGCTTTCAGTCGCGACATCCGCTGCAGATAGGGATGTATGTTCTCCGGCTGTAAGTCTTATATCATCTACCAAAAGCTCTCTGCTGGGCACAACACGTGCTTTCCGGCGTCCCAAATTGTTTTCAAGCTCAGCTCAAACTCTCACTCCGCTTCCTGTATAGAATGAATACTCAAATC
>JBCCBL010000274.1:0-4297 GCA_039034055.1 Verrucomicrobiota bacterium
CTGTGGGGCAAGTGGTGCACGCGCAGGAAGTCGCGTCGAACCTCGTGGAAGGTCATGTGCTCCAAACAGCGTTGATACTCGAGCCAAGACACCGGGTCCCGAACCACGCCCGCCATCTAAATACAAATCTTGAGGAGGCTTGAGATTTGAAAGGGCCAGCAGTGTCGGAAATAGATCGAGCGACCATAGGGGGGTCGATACTGTCACATTTTGAGGAAGGCCTGGCGGATAACGTATTATGAACGGAACCCTCAAACCGCCTTCCCAAGATGTCGCTTTCTTGCCTCGGAGTCCACCAGTGTCACCTCCGTAAAATGGGCCATTGTCAGACGTGAAAATAACTATCGTATCCTCCAAAATATCATTTTCTCGCAATGCTTGAATTACTTGCCCAACGGACCAGTCCAGCTCTCGCATGACATCTGCATACAAATCATCCGGCGTCTCTGGCGTATAAAAGGCTTCAGACGCTGCCAATGGTTTGTGCGGCATGGGATGAGGGACGTATAGGAAGAAAGGCGTATCCTTATTTCGATTTATGAAATCAACTGATTTTCTGGTGTAGTCGCGCGTCAAATACTGTTGATCTACACGTTCTAGGGCGACCTCTTCATTTTCCACGATTTGCACCGGTATCATGTCATTCGAGTAGAGGATGCCATAATATTCGTCGAAACCCTGCCGGGTCGGATAAAAATGCGGTCTGTGCCCTAGATGCCATTTCCCAAAAATGGCCGTTGTATATCCATACTCTTTGTAGACTTCGGCGAGGGTAAGTTCTTCGGGACTGAGTCCAACCTGGTCATGCTCCTCGCCGAGATCCGGATGGGGATTGCGATAGAGTCCATTGCGCAGAGGCACCCTTCCAGTCAAAAGTGCCCCGCGCGAAGGGGCACAGTAGGGAACTGGCACATAGTAGTCGATTGCCCGCACCCCTTCCTGAGCCAGGCGGTCAATATGCGGTGTCGAATAATCCACCTGCCCATAACAAGATACGTCGCCATAGCCCAAATCATCAGCGAAAATTAGGACTACGTTGGGATTGCGACCGTCAAGGAACTGTAGAGCGAATACTCCGAGGAAAACTAGGATGCTTTTCGTGAATTTTGTGGACATGTTTCGATGAATTTAAGCACTTACGCGAGATAACCCCGGGCTTTTCACGAGGTTGCGATCGACGTCAAACATTGAGATAATGGCCGTGATAATCTTCAAATCCGGATGCAAATTTCGAGGTTTATCGTCTCCAAAGAGGTACAGAATAACGGGAATTTTTTAATCTCTATCCTAATCTTTACTTTATAACCTGATTTACTAAAGTAAGCGATGATGTCTGCACCAACAACCCGGATTTCCGAACAACAGCCCGACTTCGAGAACATGTCTCCCGAAGATCGAATTGCGTGGGCAGCGGACACTTTTGGCGATCAGCTCTTTCTTTCAACGAGCTTTGGAGTGCAGAGTGCGGTGATGCTCAATATGGTGAATGTGGTGATTCCCGGCATACCCGTTGTCTTCGTCGATACCGGTTACCATTTTCCAGAGACCTACACATTCGCCGAAGAATTGAGTGAACGGCTGGATCTTAACCTTAAAATCTACCAACCGACAATCAGCGCAGCTCGGCAGGAGGCCTTGTGGGGAAAACGCTGGGAACAGGGGATTGAGGGCATTGATGCTTACAATCAGCTAAACAAAGTGGAGCCTATGAATCGGGCAGTCGGCGAACTTAACGCGATCGCGTGGCTATCCGGCCTTCGACGTTCTCAGACAAGCACTCGCGAAAACATCGGTATTGTACAAAAGCAGAATAAAACATTTAAGATACATCCTATCGCGGATTGGAGTGATCGCGATGTTTACCAATACCTCACCAAACACAACCTTCCCTATCATCCACTTTGGGAAGAAGGATATGTTTCGATTGGAGACTGGCACAGTACGCGTAAACTTGGGGATGGGATGAGCGAGGAGGATACTCGCTTCGGAGGTCTGAAACGCGAATGCGGTCTGCACGAATACTCCGAGCGCGCCGACTATCAGATCTAACAAAAAATCAGTTAATAACCGCAGATTGCGGTATTTTTCTGAAAAAATCTCCCTTAGTTTTCAAGGTTTGCCGCGCGCGCGCGACGGTATGGCATAATGACCACAAGCGCGGAATCCATTCCCTTACGGAATCAACACACCCCCGTGGATCCGATTTCTCGAATCCTGGGTGCGTTCTGGGGTATGTGGATCGGAGATGCCTTGGCGATGCCGGCTCACTACTATCGTGATAAAGATGTTATCAAACATCACTATGGCCTCCTCAATGAATACAAAGCGCCCCATTCGATTCATCCCGGAAGTCGGATGACTCGTCAAACCTACGCACCCTTTTCATCGAAAGCAGACGTAGTTCATGAAGTCAAAGAAGCATGGAGTAAGCCCGGCACCCATGTCCACAAAAGCTTACGCCCTGGAGACTCGACGCTGAATCTCAAACTAGCACGGTGCTTGTTTGAGAGCATGCAACAACATGGAAGCTATAACGAGGGCGACTATATTCAACGCTATCTCAATCTCATGCTAACCCCCGGTGCTCACGGAGACACCTGGGTCGATGAATCCCACCAGACCTTTTTCAATCACTACGCGCAGGGAAAACCCATTACTGGCTGTGGAGACGAAGACCAAACCCTTAGCGGAGTCGTCATCAGCCTTCCAATTCTAATCCACGGATGGCGTGATCCACACACAGCCTCGCTAAAGGCTGATGATCTGACCGATATTGCCCATAAAGGTCGCAAAGTAGCTGGTACCACCAGACTCCTTGCTCATATTTTTTCTTGGATTTTCAAAAACCATGATATCGATACCATTCTCCACAAGAAGACCGGCAAGGGCGCTCATTCTTGTTTGAATTATCCATTCAAAGATTGGATCAGTAAGGATGATTTTGAGGTGATCGGACAATTGGTGCATCCCGGAGATCAACTCGATGACAATATGCCTACGCTGATGTATTTGGCCCTAAAGTACCAAAATGATCCGGGGCAAGCACTCTTGGTGAACGCTCACTCGGGTGGCGACAGTTGCCATCGAGGGGCCATTCTTGGAGCATTGCTCGGGGCGCTCAATGGCGTCGAGTCTCTACCAGCAGATTGGGTATTTGGACTCAACGAATACGATTCTTTGGACAAAATCAGTGACTGGCTGATCGAGCTTCAGTAACCCAACTAAAGCGATTCCGCTTTTGGCACGCCATCTGGTGGGCGGAGGTCCATGTCATTCTCCGAATTCGTAGATGCTGCAAACGGTATAATCTGGAGCCCCGCCTTGGTTTTTCTCTGCCTGGGTGCTGGGGTCTTTTTCACCGTAATGACCCGGTGCTCTCAAGTGAGGCACTTACCGCATATGTTCCAGTGCCTTTTTGGAGGGAAAGCTTCGGCAAAAGGGGTCAGTTCCTTTCAGGCCTTCGCGCTCGCGGTATCGGGCAGAGTTGGGGTCGGTAACATCGCAGGCGTTGCAGCGGCCATTGGAGCCGGAGGCCCCGGTGCTATTTTTTGGATGTGGCTGATTGCCTTTGTCGGTTCAGGTTCCGCATACGTCGAAGCAGCCCTCGCACAAATATTCAAGGGTGAAGCTGACGGGCAATATCGAGGAGGCCCCGCGTATTACATCGAGCGCGGAATGAAATCGAAATGGTATGCCGCGACCTTCGCACTCGCCACCATTATCGGATGCGGGCTGTGCCTGCCGACCGTCCAGAGCAACCAAATCGGCAAAGCAATGACAAACGCGTTTGGCATCGATCCGCGCATTTGCGGAGGGCTGCTGGTCATTTTGGTCGGTTTAATCATTATCGGAGGTGTGAAGCGGATCAGCCGAGCCGCTCAATTGATCGTTCCGATCATGGCAGTCGGTTATGTGATCACTGCCGTAGTGGTGATATTCGCCAATATCAGCGAAGTTCCCGCTGCATTTGGACTCATCTTTAGCAGCGCATTCGGCATCGAAGCCACTTTCGGAGGTATCTTAGGCTCCGCGATAATGATGGGAGTGAAGCGGGGCATCTATTCGAACGAAGCAGGCCAAGGAACCGCGCCGATGGCAGCCGCAGCCGCTGAAGTCGAGCACCCGGCACGGCAGGGCTTAGTGCAGTCTTTCTCGATTTACTTCGACACCTGGTTGGTTTGCTCCGCGACCGCTCTGATGATTTTGACCACTGGTAGTTACAACACCACCGGAGAAGCCGATGGGGCTTTTCTCTACGAGGGGCTTCCTGGCGTCGAGAGTGGTCCCGCATTCACCC
>JBCCBL010000275.1:0-4292 GCA_039034055.1 Verrucomicrobiota bacterium
CAACCGCAAGTCTAGAAAATTTCAATCGATACGATCCCATTAGGTCCTTATTGATTGAAAACGCTGACGATCGGCTTCCTAGATCAAGCACGCGCTCAGTCCTCAAGGTCAAGGACCTCTTCGGCGAAATCTTCCATAAGCTCGAAGGCGCGTTCTGACGTCCGCGCATGGTAACGGGCACCCTCGGATTGAGCGGTTGGATCGGTGAAGGAGTGGACCGCCCCACTGAACTGGATAAGTTGCCAATCATCGACGTCTCCAGCTTGCATCGCTGCAACGAACGTCTGGACATGCTGCTGAGGCACATAAGGATCATCGGCTCCGTGAAGCACGAGGATTGGGGTTTTCACCTGACTCGCATCGGCTTCTAGAGTCGGCGAAACGAGGTCGCCATGAAACGAGACAATCCCGTCGAGATCCTCCGAGCCGGTGCGCGCATATTCAAGCAAAGTGCCCCCACCGAAACAAAAACCGATTCCAATCATGTTGTCAGTATCAACAGGATGGGCTTCCGAAAGTTCTTTGAAAACATCTACGGCCTTCTGGGCCCGTGCGCGCATGAGGCTTCGGTCCGCTCGCACAAATCCAGCCGCAGCGCCCGCTTCCTGTCCATTCGAAGGGCGCACCTCGGTGCCATACATATCCACGATGAAGACAGCGAATTCATCGCTCGCGACTTCCATCGCCTTCTTGAGCGTTGACTCCTTATCCGGTCCCATCCAATTGGGCACCATCAAGATGGCAGGCACCGGACTCTGTTTTTCGGCACCTTCATGGTAGACAAGGTGTCCACGAAAGGAAGTGCCATCGAGTTCATAATCGACCGTCACTCTTTCGAACTGGGCTTTCAAATTTAGGACACTGGCAAGGACAAGGCAAAGGGAGATTCTCATACCTCCCAGCTTAGAGAAGAATACCTGATGTCAACCCAGAGATGGAATATCCAAGGTCTGGCTACCAAAAACCTCCAATCCGTATCCGCTGTGGCCAATGCTGGCCGGATACATCAAAACTCGCCTCAGACAAACTCAAACCATCCAAAAATCTCCGCGTATTATTCGCCTAAATGCGGCAGCACTCTTCGCTTCAGGTTCTTGCGCCTCGGGCACAATCAAAATAAAACCGATTCAAGCGTTCTATGTTTTCCGATACAAATCTAAAGCCTGATTTTCCAAAAAATGCACGACTCGCTGCCCTCGGTAGCAGTATGCGCGCTATCCGATTCGTGCATATTCGAGTCTATTCGTGGTTCCGATAAATGCTCGAATATTAAAACCACTCTATTTGTCTGATTTTCCGACTACGCCAAAGAATTTTTCGGGCTCTTTTTCCTTACCATTGGTGATCACCCATTCAAGCTCAGTAGCTAATTTAGGGTTCATTTTCAGAAGCACCCCATGATCTTTCAGTGCTAAGTCAGGATTGCCCATCTGGACATACAGCACTCCCCGGTACATGTAAGCTTCCGCTAATTTGGGTTCGAGGGCGATGGCACGATTGTAATGGCGGAGAGCCTCTTCCAAACTGGGGTCCTTCTGCTTGCGCAATGCATAAGCGAGATTATTGTGCGCCTCGGCAAACGCATCGTCTTCTTTCAAGGAACTGCGCAGAAGCTTTTCCGCTTTTTCGAATTCAAGATCCTGCAGCGCATCCCACGCTTCGTTGTAAAGCTCTATCGAGCTTTTCGTAGCTTCCTTCGGTTCCGACGGGGCAGCCTGCGCAAACGGTGCAAAGAAGAAACTTGAACTAATTAGTGTTAGAAGGGTGGTAATTTGTCTCATATGTGAGTCAAGAGACGTTACTTTGCCAGAATAGCAAATGAAACCAATAGCTTTATAATCGACGAGGAGAGCTGCCTCTGCGAATGCATCGCTTGCAAGCGACATTAATCTACCCAAACAGATACCCGGACTCCGTTTATTCGTGAGACTTTGCCAAACGGATCAGCCGACCTTGTGGATGATTTTTGGATTGGAAATTCTGTGTAGAAGCGAGACATTTTAGGGATGATTCGACTATCGATCTATTTATTGTGTTTTTCTGCCTTTTTAGGTGCGCACGCTGAGGATTCGGTCAATGCAGATAGGATGGCGAGTATGGATGAGATGTTATGGGCAGAAGAAGTGGAGGGAGCGCAGGCTCTAGCCTGGGTGCGGAAACACAGCGACCGATCCTTGGCAGATCTTCAGGCAGACCCGCGTTACCAAGGCCTGGAATCGGACGCCAAAGAAATTTTGACTTCCCAGGAGCGCATCCCCTATGGAAGCGTGCGCGACGGGTTCGTATATAATTTTTGGCAGGATGCAACCCATGTGCGTGGCTTATGGCGGAGAACTCCAGTCGACCAGTATGCGAACGAGGAGCCGGAGTGGGAAACGGTTTTAGACCTGGACCAATTGGCTAAAGACGAAGGAAAAAACTGGGTCTTCAAAGGTGCTCAATCCTTCAAACCAAAAGGCAGTGATCATTACATGTATCTCATTTCCCTGTCAGATGGAGGCAAAGATGCGGTCGTAAATCGAGAGTTCGAGATGGCGAGCAAATCCTTCATTGAAGATGGTTTCGAGACACCTGAAGCAAAACAGGATGCAGCTTGGTTAGATCGGAATACCGTACTCATCGCAACGGATTGGGGCGAGGGTTCTCTCACCGATTCGGGTTATCCCATGATTGTGAAACGCTGGGAGCGCGGAACACCTCTGGAAACGGCTGTCGAGCTGTTTCGTGGTCAGCAAACCGATGTCGGGGTATCGCCCCTAGTAATCGAATTTGAAGATGGCACCGTTGTGCCATGTGCTGTTGAATCAGATACATTTTTCACGAGCACCTATTGGCATTTTTCTGAAGATGGAAATTCCGTTGAGTGGCCGCTCCCTCAAAAAAGTGATTTCGAGGGATTGTATCAGGATTGGATGCTCATCGCACTGCGAGAGGACTGGATTCCGAAGGGTCAGGACATTGCGCTAAAAGCAGGGGATTTATGTGCCTTCGATTTTCGCGCTTTTTGGGAGTCTGGAATTTTACCAGAGGTGTCCCTGGTATTTCGCCCCCAAAAGACCCAAGCAGTAAACAGAGTGGCCATCACCAAAGGAGCTGCACTGCTCTCGATAAACGAAAATGTAACGAGTAAGCTCTTACGCCTTGAGCGATCCGGCAGCGACTGGGCCCATGATGAAATCAGGTTGCCAGGCGAGGGAACGGCCTACGTGGTCTTTGCAGACAAAAATGAGGATTCTGTATTTGTCGGGTATGACGATTTCCTAACCCCAGATTCGGTCCTTAAATACGATGCAAAGAGTGGGGATGTGGCATCTCTCAAAAAGATCCCCGAGAAATTTGAAGCTGATGGTCTGGTGGTCGAGCAGCATTTTGTGTCTTCAAAAGATGGAACCGCAGTCCCCTACTTCATCGTGCGGAAACAGGAGATTCCGTTCAATGGTTCAACTCCGACCCTGTTGTATGGATATGGAGGCTTTCAAATCTCGATGCGTCCACATTATCGCGCTACGGTGGGGAAGCTATGGCTTGAAAACGGAGGGGCTTATGTATTGGCCAATATCCGAGGGGGCGGCGAGTTCGGTCCAGACTGGCACCAGGCTGGATTGAAGACTCATCGGCAACGGATATATGATGACTTTATCGCTATCGCGGAGGATCTCATTGAACGAAAGGTGACCCGCCCCGATAAGCTGGGAATCATGGGCGGCTCCAACGGGGGACTGCTGATGGGCGTGATGCTCAATCAGCGGCCCGATCTTTGGAATGCAGTGGTGGTGCAAGTTCCCTTGCTAGATATGCTGCGTTACCACTTGCTCCTGGCCGGGGCGAGCTGGGTCGATGAATATGGATCTCCCGAACAACCTGAGGAGCGCGCCTTCCTTGAGAAAATTTCGCCGGTCCACAACTTCGCCCCGAAGGAAAAGAAATACCCGACCCCGTTTTTTGTGACATCTACCAAAGACGACCGGGTTCACCCCGGCCACGCGCGCAAAATGGGTGCCTTGTTCGAGGAAGCCGGTTTACCCTTTTATTATTATGAAAATATCGATGGTGGACACTCGGCGGCTGCCAACCAAGTCGAACGAGCCAAGAGAATAGCACTCGAATATACCTATCTCATGAAACAATTGTTTTAGCATTTCTCCTAGTTATACTGGGTCAAAGGGTCTCTACGGCTTCTTTTAACCACGAATGGGCACGAATCCACACGAAGAAATAAACGATTCGTGTGGATTCGTGGTTCATTTTTGAGCGTTTGGAGCAACGGGTCTTGGTCTTCTAATTCATTTTAA
>JBCCBL010000276.1:0-4283 GCA_039034055.1 Verrucomicrobiota bacterium
ATCTGTCCGGTCTAAATTTGGAATCTGATGAGTCTTTGATCTGGACGCAAGCAAGTGGTCGAGATGAAGCGGGAAGTTTATTCATTTACCGCGATGAAGGTGGATCGGGTAGTCTTATTTATGGAGGAGGGGCGACTGGGAATCCGGCAATTTTTTCCTTGAATCAAACAATACAAGACGGTGATCGCTACGCGATTGTCGAGGGCGCGTCGGGTCATAAACGCTTACGAAGTATGTCTTTTGAAATTGTCACTTCAAAAGCACCACTTCCGGTCCAAGATCTCATCGCTGGGACTCTTGGTTCGGGCGCCGTTCTGAATTGGTCCGATCAAAGCCAAAATGGAAACGATGCTACAGCGAGTATCGGAACTGTGACGTATCCTAGTAGCATACCGTCCTCCTCAGGGCTTTACGGCCTAGACTTTGGAGACGGTCGAACAAGCTTGGAACTTTTCAGTGCAAACGAATCGGATTCTTGGCTAGATCAAGCGCAAAGCAGTTCCGGGTTTTGTATCTTAATTTCTGCGACAATCGCTGATATCATCCCTGGAGTATTTAATGACCTATTGGGCAATTCAACGGATGGCATAACCGGGCTGCAGTTAGGATGGACTCAAGATGGGCAAATCCGGGCCATATTGGGCGGAATTTCAGTCTCTAAACCCGCCGATAATTTGCTACAAACGGGAGACTCCATTGTGATCGCTTTAAATTATGACGCAGCAACAGAGAGTCTGGAGCTTTGGGATACACTCACGCGCACATCCATTTTTCAATCTGTATCAAAAGCTGATTTTTCAACAAACAATCCAGTGACCTTGGGAAGTATCGATGATTCGTCCCAATTCATCAACGGGGCCGTCGGCGAGGTTAAAATCTACGAAGAGGCTCTAGATACTGAAGAGTTTTCCATAGCCCGGAATGGGATGACGGGTCGATGGGTGTCCTCACCCAATATCATCATGATTCTTGCCGATGATTTAGCCTGGTATGATACGCCTGTCTTAATGGATGACCGCATGCTGAATTCCGCTCAAGCTCCGATGCGTCGATTAAATATTGATGGCGAGCCCTATCGGTGGAATATGCAGCGATTGGCCGATGAAGGTATGCTATTTCGAAATGCCTATGCGGCAGCACCTCAGTGCACTCCGACACGCGCTAGTTTGCAAACGGGCCAGTCTACGGCACGCACGCGCGTCGCTGCATATCTGAGTGGAGGCTTAACGCGACAGGAATATGACCTCAGTGCTACATATGCCAATTTCCCAGTAATCCCTAACGGAGCCGCTCTTCCCTTGGATGGAACTACGATACCGGAAGTCCTGAATCCTTTAGGATACCGATGTGCTCATTATGGGAAATGGCATCTGGATTCTGATCCAGGCGCTGAAGGATACCTAGAACATGATGGCGCGACAAACAATGCCCCAGGGGAAACGATCACAGGCAGCACGATTCCGGCAAATATGACCAACCCTAAGCGCATTACTGAAATCACTGACAAGACCTTGAGTTTCATGGATGCATCGCTTTCTGAAGGACGCCCGTTCTACATACAGTTATCTCATTATGCTGCACATTTTCGGTCGGAATGTTTTCCAGAATCGAGAGCATTGTTTCAGCAAGACCCGGATGTTTTGGCATTCAATAACAATGAATCTGACCCCGAACAATTAAATCGCAGGGATGACCCCGCCGCATTTTATGGAATGATGTATGACTTGGATCGCAGCATCGGCCAACTACTGGATGAGTTAGATCGCCTTGGAATTGCTAACAACACGTATATCGTATTCAAATCAGACAATGGCTTTCGGAGATTCGATATTCCGAATTTCAAGCAACCATTATTTGGAGATAAGTGGTTTCTCTGGGAAGGCGGTCTACGCATTCCGATGATGATTACAGGGCCCGGAATCCCTGCAGGGCAAGTAAGTACTGTAAACGTAGTGACATATGATCTATTACCCACGTTTTACGAATGGGCCGGAGGGGTTGAGAGCGACTTGATCGATATGGATGGCCGCAGCTTGAAAAGTCTATTGGAGGGCTCGCCCCTACCCGAATTTGTAAATCGTTCGATCTATTTTCACTTCCCCCACTATCGAAAATCTTTGCCGATGTCAGCGGTAGTGAAAGGTAAATACAAACTTGTTCATTCCTACGATGCGACTATTCGAGAGGATATCACGGTGAGCAATGCAAATTCCCTCTTTGACGTATCCGTGGATCCTGGAGAATTTAACAATCTCAATACCTCACCCGTTGATAACGAGATTGCGGCTGATTTGTGGCTTGATTTAGACGGATATCTGACATCCGTTGAGGCCTGGAGGCCACTAGACAATTCAGATAGCTATATTCAGTCTGAATTTCAAGATGATCAATTTTATGATGTTCGGGCTGATTTCGCTCATTTCGAGGGAAAACGCATGGCAACAAACCATCTGAACGATGATGATCGCACCATGATTCAGTATTGGTTTGAATTCTGGGGTGAGAGTTTGTCGTTGAATGGCGATATCGGCGTGGAAGAAGACGATTTTGACCTCGATGGCGTGACTAACCTCGAAGAGTATTTTCAGGGCTCCGATCCTACTGACATTAACAGTGGCACCACATTCAAAGTCTCCCCCAGTATTACGGATACTGATTTTCTGATAGCCTTTGAATCACGTCCATACGGCGGAGGCGTCCCATGGAATGTTGAAACAACCGACAACCTCTCTGTAGGATGGTCGAACAATACCGATAATTCCGTCTCTGAGACCATAATGAATAACGGGCTTATGATGCACTCCATCAGTATCCCGAATGCTTTGGATAAGGCCTTTGCTCGCCTACGTCTTGATTCCTTGGATTGATTTCCCGGTATTAGGAAAGCAAAGGGCACGCTATCGGTTTCACTCGTGCTGCCCGCACAACTTGAGATCAGCTCTAAGGGACCACAGCGCGAAAGAGACCAACTACTTAGCTTCCTATGATAGCCAAAGGGCTCTCGATTCTCTCGACCCGACCGTCGGGAAAATCAATATGGTTGCTTTGCTCGGTGTTGCGGCCTTAAGAACAGTGTTAGAATGGCGCACGCATCATCGGGTAAGGCGGCATTCTGAGTCTTCTTAAAAACCCAATCTGTGCACCCTTTTAGACCCAATATGAACTCAATCCTCAAATCCATCGCGATCTTTGTTTCATTCGCTGCCGGCCTCTATGCAGCGAAATCTGAGAGTCCGCCGAACATCGTTTTCATCATCACCGATGATCAAAGTTGGGACTCTCTTGGATTCACTGGAGGGCAAGTGCACACTCCGCGAATTGACCAGATGGCCGCTGATGGGCTCTATCTCACCGATTTCAACGTTACTTCGACCGTTTGCTCTCCATCGCGATACAGTTTCATGACTGGACGGTTTGCCGGTAACGGAACTGGCGAAAAATTCATGCGAGAGCACCCTCCGGGGGACCAGACCCAAATCGAGAACATTGGCGAACTTGAGCCGGATCGCTGGAACATAGCAAAGGTGCTACAAAAGAACGGTTATAAAACCGGCTTCGTAGGTAAGAGCCACCTCATCAAACACGATTGGTTGAGTGAAAGTGGTGGCAACGAAAAAGGCTGGGAAAGAGCCGGGTTCAAGATTTATCCGAAAGATGCCAGTCCAGAGGACCCTGAAATCAGCGCCATGATGCGCTATAATCATGATAAGTGGTGTGAGACCATGAAGCCCTATGGGTTCGATTTTGTAGACGGATACTACGCGGCAAATCCTCGCGAACTTTTCAACGATTATGTCTTCAATCACAATCTCGACTGGACTGTCGACAAAGCGTTCAACTTTCTCGATAGCGTCGACGGAGAGCCCTTCTTCCTCTATTTCTCGACTACCCTCCATCATGGTCCAGCGCCTTGGGATAATAGATTTTCCCTCGACGCCGATCCAAGCATGACCGCCGAGGGATTCGTGAAAGAAGGATTTGATGTGATTCCCTCACGCCAAGATGTCTTGAAACGCAATCGTGCAGCAGGTTTCAAAGATAAAGACGCATATGCTCTCTGGCTCGATGATGGTGTAGGTGCGATTATCGATAAAATCGAATCCTTGGGTGTTCTGGAAAATACTATCATCATCTTTGTCCCAGATCACGGATCCTATCGTCATGGCAAGGCCACCCTGCATGATTATGGGATGCGGGTGCCAATGCTGATAAAGTGGGAAGGGACCATCACTCCTGGCCAAACTTATGACGGCATCGTGGCAAACATTGATGTCGCACCGACC
>JBCCBL010000277.1:0-4272 GCA_039034055.1 Verrucomicrobiota bacterium
AGCCCAAGCGTCCCAAGAAAGGATAAGCCTTTCCGCCAGTCATGGTTGTTGGGATACATTAAATTGGTTGCTTTGGCCCTCGAGGTATTAGACCTTTGCGCAGTGAAATTGATCGATAGCCGGGGCAGCCGTTTCGGTTGACCGATGGGCGGGTTGGTAACAAAAAAAGATGGTCAAGCGAGGATGCTTGCCCCTGCTATGGACTAGCGAAATAAACGCGAATCGGTATAAGCCTTTCGGATACGAATGAGTGAACTGTGGATGGTAGGCTTGAACCTCAGATGAATACTATCATGAGGGATTCGAGAAGACTCACAGACTCGTTGTTTGGAGGCTTTTAGGAATCAGCTTATTGGGTACGGGCTGACGAAAGGACTCTGCTGCACTATTCATAAATTCAATGTATGTCTCTTTAAGTTCTTTAAAAATTTCCGGGTAATCTGCTGACCGGTCGTGGAGTTCTGCAATATCCTCATCCAGGTTATGCAAAGATATGGAACCTTTCCTGGAAAAAACCAGTTTCCACTGGTTCCGCCGAACTGCACCTGCAGTGATCGAATTTTTCGTTTGTGCCCAAAATAGATAGTCGTGAATCGAATCAACGTCACCACGGATCAAGGGAAGAAGGCTTTTGCCATCCGGAGTATAATCATAGAATGCCCGGGCTTCTTCACTCAATAATGGATCCGGCTGTAGCGGTTTCTCGCCCGTTATGTCTAACATGGTGGGAAGAATATCGAAGGCCATCACCGGGGCGTGTATTAATCGCTGTTTCGCCACCGTTTCGCCGATATCGTTTTTAGCGGTTCCATATTGTTTTTTAAGCATCGCAGGCCAACTTAAGAAGAATGGAACACGAATGCCTCCTTCAAAGTTGCTTTGTTTTCCCATACTCAGAGGCGCATTAGAGGCTCCTCCTGGCGTAGCTCCCCCATTATCAGAAATAAACATGATGATGGTATTGTCATAGACACTGTCTGAATCATCACCGTCCCCGTTGGGATCTTTCAACTTTTGAACGATCTGGCCAATGCCTTTATCAATCCATTGATTCATAGCCAGGGTCCTGCAGCGACGGCGGACTAATTCTTCATACTTTTTTGGCACTTCAACTCCGGCAAAGAAGCGGAAAGCATTGGGGTCATCTTTAAACGTCTCGTAGTAGTAGAGGGGGTCAGGGAACCAATTTGGATCGGGTGTTCGAGGGTCCGACCAATCTGCAAACACTTTGTCCGTAAATGGGGTAACCGGTGCACCCGATTCATCGACTACATGATAACGGCGATCATTGACTCCCAATGGATCTAGGACGCCCGTGGCGGGATCCATATGATGAGGCGTCTGCAGAGGGGAATGCGGTGCATTATACGGCACATAGGCGAGAAAAGGTTGAGGGCTTGCCGCTTGCTGCTCGATAAAATCGCACACTGCATCCGTGATACGCACTGTGAGGTAGTTTTCTGGAACACGCTCGTTATGTATGCGATAAGGCGCAGCATCTTTTTCCCAGGCTTCATCGGGGATCTCTGCGTCGTTAGCGGTGCCAGAGGAGCCAGGATTCAATCGTTTATCTAGACCAACCGTTCGACGAAGGGGGTGTTTGGGATCGTGACTATCATAGATGCCATTTGGATTCCAGAAGTCATGGGCGCCACGCCCCATGAAATAGAAGTAGTGATCAAACCCCCGGTTTAAACTGTGCCAGGGACTTCCTCCTTTCCAGCTCGGATCAAAACGTTGTCCTGCCTTCAGGCCACTAATTGGAGCCTGTATGTCAGGTTCCTCATACCCGTTTCCGATCGAAACGTAATTAAAATCCTTACTGCTGACTCCCCCGTTTTTCGTTGTGATCGAGCCATCCGCCCTCACGCTTAAAACTCTATCCAATCCCAGATGCCATTTGCCGAAAGCACCACTCACGTAGTGGCGAGAAGGATCTGCGGACTGCCTTAAAAATTCAGGCATCATTGGATTAATTCTCGGAAAATCTACACCTGATTTCGAATGCTTCGGGCTTTCATAGACTGGCATACCAGTTCCCCCAGTTCCAGCATCATAGATACCGACACGGTGCTGATAACGCCCCAGCATGAGTGCGGCGCGGGTGGGAGAGCAGACGTTGGCATTCACGTAGCCATTGGTAAAGACGGCTGCTTGGCGAGCCAGACGATCAATATTGGGGGTATGGACCTCTGCAAGCGGTGTAGAACTCCAGGGTTTATCCACGTAGTCTGTGGTGCGCATCGACATCGCGTAATCCATGGTGTAGCTAACATCGGCATAGCCCAGATCATCCGCCACAATGAGCACCACGTTCGGAAGATCATTAGCTCGGGCGCATACAACGAAGAATGGAAGGCTGATGGCAGCAAAAATCGAGAACGGTAACACCTTCGAGTAAGTTTGCTTCTGTTTAGCTTTTTGTTTCATGAATATTATGTCCGTTTTTTAAGAATACCTTTGAGGGGTGGTTTGGAGAGGGGTTGCTAGCATAGGAATGAGACCGTGCCGACTTTTTTTTAATTATTTGCATGTCAGCCTCTTATCGGAACCTTCCAGGGGGTCGGGTAATTGATCGCTCGGGGTAGGGAGAAACAACCTGATTGCCAATGGAAGATTCTTGCCACCAGTGCACCTACTCTTGAAGGTTGGTTGGAGGATTTACTATGAGAGTATTGGCTACCTTTGTGTTTTTGCTGTTTGCTGGTTGTGGCGCTAGCATTGACTCGCATATTGCAGAAAATGTGGAGCAAGCTGTAGAGCCCGAGTTCTTCGAATATAGCATGTCGATCAGTCCGACTCCTGCGGAAAATGCTCGAGAGAGATATCGAGACTTCGAACTTCATTATCGTTTTCTTCCCGAAGATGAATTTGGCGTCGTATTGCCTGATAGAGTCGAATCGAAACAAACGAATGAAGTCTATGCGTATTTCACTGTGAAGGTTCCGGTTCCATATCGAGGGATCGTTATGGAATCATTCTATTCATATAAATTCGACGGTGAGGTGAATGAGCAGAGGGTTATGAATACCGAATTTTAGTCTTTAGACTTTCTAGAATTTGCTAACAAGCCGCTATTGAAAACATATTAGTCTGCGCCTCGCTGCACTAAAAGACAACTTTCGTGGGAATTTATGCGCCCAACACTGACAAAAAAGATTTCTATTCGGGAATTTGAAGACTGGTATTGGAAGAAGGAAGAACTCGTAAGCTTCTGCAAAAACCAATCGATCCCATCAAGCGGACTGAAACCAGAATTGGAAATGCGCATCAAAGCATTTTTGCGTGGTGAAACTCTTCCGAAAAATAAAACACGGAAGGCAGGAAAGAAGATTCCAGATAATCTCACTTTAGACACTCTCATCGAAGAGGGCTGGAGCTGTAATCCAAAATTGGGACGTTTTTTCAAAGAGCACTGTGGAAACTCATTTCGATTCAACTATGCAATGCGAAAGTTCATACATACTCAGGCAGGAAGGAGTCTGAGCGAGGCCATTAAATGTTATCAAGAAAGTCTGACCGAGCAGCAGCCTTCTCTACCGCAAAACGAACTAGCTGCTTTTATAAGGGATTATTCCCAATCCAACCCGAGAAGCTCAAGACAAGCGATTATGCTTGAATGGGAACAATTAAAATTAAGAAGACGATCGGAACGAGTGCAAAGCTAAGAAGATCAGACGAGCGATACATGAATACGCGTTCAGAATGAATCCCGACCACCAGACTGGCGTTCCATGGCGCATCACGCAACTTCCATGGCGCATCACGCAACTTCCATGGCGCATCACGCAACTGTCAGATCAACGCGTGACTATCTCATGTAAATATTGCTCGTGGTAACCGACCGATCAATGATGCGACCTGAGCCGTGATCTCTGCGCCCGTCAAGAAGCTGTATTTCTTTTCCGTTCTCCGCGAGGTAATTGCCTATGTCTTTCAGTCCTGCAGTTTGAAATTCAGGCAGTGTTCTTGTGATTCTTGAATTTGAGCTTTGTGTCATTGATAGACGATGAGGCGTTGGTTGATGGTGTCTACCAGGTTGTAATCGCGTAGTTTGTGGAGTTGTTTTTCGGTGAGGGACTCTCCTTCGGGGACGAGCATCAGTCCGTTTGGGGCGTAGATCCCCTTGGCGAGACGCATTCCAGGCTCAAGCTCGCTGAAAAGAACCTCTTTTACCTGTTGGGGCAGTTGATCGAGGCGCGTTGCCTTCATGAAGAGTCGAACGGCTTCGGGGTCAAAGGCTTTGCCAGATTGTTTTAAGATCTGATCGAG
>JBCCBL010000278.1:0-4262 GCA_039034055.1 Verrucomicrobiota bacterium
ACCATCGTAATTCTTAGCTCGGTACCCGAGGAGCGAGGCGATCAAAAAAGAAACACTCGAACGCCAGCCGGTGCCACAATAGAAAATGAGTTCTGTCCTTCCGCATTCGACGTCGCGGTCGATGATACCAAGATCGATCCAACGCGAGCGCACTTCCTCAAGCATTGGCCTAAGCTTCCCCGTTTTGGATTCTACAAGATTGCACCAGTTCCCCTGTAAGATGGCACCTGGGATGTGGCCAGCTTCTGAATAGAACGGGTAATAATTACGTAAAGACCCGGAAAATTCTCCAGGATTGCGAACGTCGATCAATTTGCCGTTGGTATCGCCTGGATTGCTCGATGCGCGCTCCACTTGATCAATGGTTGCGACCCACTCAGGACGGGGGTTGATGAGGCCATTCTTGGAGGCCCGTTCGAGTGTATCGGGGTTTTCTCCAAGTAGTTGAATCTCTGAGACAGTATCTCCACCCCAATTCGCCCAGGCATCGATTCCGCCATCAAGCATGTGCACCGAGGAAACGCCTGCGACGAGCAGACCCCAGGCGATTCGGGCCGCTGACAGTGTGGCATCAGGGGGACTGCCGTAGACTATGGTTGGAGTGTTTTGGGTAATTCCTAAAGAATGCAGCGAGGCGACCAGTCTTGCATGGGACATCAAGTCTCCATCCTCTGGTTTGGAGTAATTCGGGTAATATTTAGACTGATCATTCGCAGCTTCTAGAAACGACGGGTGAATCTGTATGGCTCCTGGTAGATGTCGTGATGGGTCCGCTACAGGATCTAGTGGGTGATCCGGAGAGGTGAAGTGTGCCTCGAGAAGCACGGGCTGCGGGTCGGATTTTGAAGCGAGTAGGCTCGCTACCTCCTGCGGGTCGACAAGTCTAAATTGAGTTTCCAAGAACTGACATAATACATGAAGGGATGTGGGGCCTCTCAAGGCTTTTCGAATACTATATCGATGGGTCTGAAAACTTGGATTCTCACAAATGTATTCGGATAGTCACTCTCTGCGGATCTCATGATGCTGAGGTGTGAGAGCTGTCATTGACTGAGAACATCGCGGTCTGCTCCATAATTTAGCTGTTTATAAATGACCTTGCGACTTTCCACACATTTGACTGAAATCAACGACTATGGCTGAAACCACACCAGAACTCCAGCAAGCCTTGCGCGCACTTCCGGGGGTGGACACGGTGCTCGAAGCCCTCGACACTCGCATTGCAGATTGGAATCTTGCGCCGAGACTCGTGACAGCGAAAGTGAGGGCGTATATCGAAGCGGAGCGTCAGCGAATTCTCGCAAGATATCCGTCTCAGAAATCGAGCGACGAGATTATCCAGTCCATCGCGGATGCGCTTTCCGTGGTTGCGTCGCAGCGGCTTCGCGGTGTGATCAATGGGACTGGGGTTATTTTGCACACCAATCTCGGGCGCAGTCCATTGAGCGCTGAAGCGGTGAAACGGGTTGTCGGGGCGGCTGGTACCTATTCGAATCTAGAATTCGACCTTGCATTGGGAAAGCGGGGCTCACGCGGTTCATATCTTGAGGCGTCTCTGGCTTGTGTTTGTGGCGCCGAGGCCGCTACCATCGTGAACAATTGCGCTGCTGGATTGATCCTAGTCCTGCAAGAGCTTCTATCTCCCGAGAAATGCGAGGTCATTGTGTCGCGCGGTGAGCTTGTGGAAATTGGAGGGGGCTTTCGAATTCCCGAGATCCTAGAGACGCGCGGTGCGAAACTGCGTGAAATAGGTACCACTAATCGAACGCGCGCGGCAGATTACATCCGGGCAATCGGGCCCGAATCGGCACTCATTATGAAGGTGCATCAATCAAATTTTTACCAAGAGGGATTCATTGAGGAAGCTTCCTTGGAAGAGCTTGTGAGTCTTGGTAAAGAGCACGAAATTCCGGTGGTTTTTGACTTAGGGAGTGGAGCTTTATTCGCCACGGAAACCCAGGCCTCGATCCCTCATGAACCCACCGTCAATGAGGCAATCGCTACCGGGGCCGACTTAGTCTGTTTTAGCGGAGATAAGTTGCTCGGCGGTCCGCAAGCGGGGGTGATTGTTGGCAAGCAAGAGATGATAGCACGCCTGAAGCGCAATCCGATGTTCCGGGCGTTGCGCTGTGACAAAATGGTCATAGCCGCGATGCAGGAGACTGTTGAGGCCTACCTCTCAGAGCCTGAGAATCCTCAGCTTGCCCATAGCGAATTTATGCGGACTCCCATTGAGCAACTCGAGGAGCGCGCCCAAAGAATCACAAATGAGGTGGATGCATCACAAATTACCCTGGGCGCAGGGGCTTCTCGCTGCGGAGGCGGCACCATGCCAAAAGCTGAAATCCCCTCAATCACCATCGATATTAAACCGAAGAGCCTGAGTCTGGAAGCTGCTGCCGAGAAGTTGCGACTTGGCAGACATGCGGTCATTGGATATGTGATCAATGATGTATTGAAAATTGATCTACGGACGGTCTTTTCGTATCAAGATTCCAATATTGTTGAAGCTTTAAATGATTTGATAAAAGCGGATGCTTAGACGGCCTCGAAGAGAAATGCCGAGTGCTCATTCCTCGTATCGATATCATGATTATAAGATAGACCAAAGAGGCGACGTCACGGTGATTCGAGGCCTTTTATTTGAGCGTTTTTTAGGGGTAGGTCTACTAAAATGACAAATAGACGTCATTACATTCTCGCGACAGCAGGTCATGTGGATCACGGCAAGAGTTCGCTAATTAAAAAGCTCACTGGTATCGATCCAGATCGATTGCCCAAAGAGAAGGCTCGGGGCCTCACCATTGACCTCGGATTCGCATCGCTCGAACTGGAGGCGAGCAACGGAGATATGATGAAGGTCGGAATTGTCGATGTTCCGGGGCATGCTGATTTTATAAAAAACATGGTGGCTGGAGTCGGCGCGGTGAATCTCGCGATGCTCGTGGTTGCGGCAGATGACGGCTGGATGCCGCAGACGGAGGAGCACATTCAAATTCTCGAATATCTCGGGGTGCGTGAATTGATTGTCGTGCTGTCGAAGATTGATCTTTTTGATGATCTTGATCTCGCCATCGCAGAGATCCAAGAACACCTCGAAGGCACCTTCTGGCCGCAGGCAACGATCATTCCAACTTCGACCAAGACGGGGGAGGGGATAGATTCTTTGCAGAAGGCGCTCTCCAGCAAATTCGAATCACTCCCGGTGCCCGAGGATGTTGGAAAGGTGCGGCTGCCGGTGGATCGGGTATTTTCCGTGAAGGGAGCGGGCAGCGTGGTGACGGGAACTCTGGCGTACGGGTGCATCCGCAAAGGATCGCAACTCGTGGTTCAGCCATCTGGAATACCGGTAAATGTGCGAGAAATTCAAGCGCATAATGCTACCCAAGAAGTGGCCTTTCCGGGATCACGCACTGCTCTAAATTTGGGGGGACTTTCTCGGGGAAAGGGGGGATTGAGCCGCGGTTCTATAGTTAGTTCAACGAACATCAATGTATCCAGTTTACGGATTCATGTTACTCTTCATTTTTCCGTACGCGAGGAGAGTAGGCGATGGGCTGTTAAGATGATTAAAAACGGCCAAGAGCTTATTTTCCACTTTGGCTGCGGCAATCATCATGCCCGGATATTTCTCCTCGCGGATTCTTTGCATCGTCTCGATGAGCCATGTTTGGCAGAGTTGCGCTTTCGAGATCCTCAGTCTTGTTGGGTCGAAGATAGGTTTATTCTACGTGATTTGTCTGGCACGCATACCTTGGTCGGGGGTGTGGTGCTGGATCCGGCACCTCTAAAGAATAGCTTTCGAAAAGCTCACCAAATAGAGTATTTACAGAAGCGCGCCGAGACGATCGGTCAGCTAGATTTTCTTATCCTCACTTTAGTCAAGCGCGATAAGGCCCTCAAGGTCGAAGGCTTGCTCACGGCATCACCGTATTCGGAACAAAAAATAATGAGTGTTCTAGAAGGCTTGATATATAAACAGAGAATCGTCGAGTCTGGCCCGTGGATTTTTGATGCTGACTGGTGGGAACAGATTTCTGAATGGGCACTCGAGTGTGTGCTGACCTTTCACCAGAAGAATCCGGAAAAGTCTGGAATGCCCTTAACGCTCTTTCGCAAGCAATTGGAAACTCATGTTCCTAATAGTGCATTGTTTGAATGTATCGAAATATCTATGGAAAGAATCGGTATTAAGCGAATGGATAATTCGATTCGTCACGAAAACCACGCAGCAACATTGCCAGAGAAGTATATTGAAAGAG
>JBCCBL010000279.1:0-4244 GCA_039034055.1 Verrucomicrobiota bacterium
CATAAGATCCCTCCAGGGTCTCCTGCAAACCGAGACGGAATCGACCCACCCAGCTTCCATGAATCGATGTTGAATCAAAAAGGGTTATCCCTATAATTAATATAGAGTGTAAATCATATACCCTCGCTTTGAACTCTCCGCAAAACGCCCTCTACGCATGTATTACCGCAACATTCATCTCAAGGCGTCTTCACCTGTTTAAAAGATTTTCACCGCGCGCACACTAGACAGTTCGGATGAACATTCAGGATTCCGCATCTAGCTCCGATTCATAGATAACCCTCCCCGCATGAAATCCCTGTTCTATACCTTGTGCATTCTCTCGCAAATCGCCTGCGCAGACGAGTGGATGACCCTCACCGATGTAAAGGGACGGTCAATTGAGGCAAAAATCCTCAATGTCAGTGAGCAACATGTTCTCGTTGAGATGGACGACGGCCGGGAATTCGAGATCCCATTGAAAAATCTAATGTGGGGAGACCAGGACATTCTTAAAGCTTGGAAACCGACTCTCAACACCCCCGACAATCCACTCGATTGCGTAGTCATCCTTCGATCCCCGGAAGGTTCTGGGAGTGGATTTTTCGCCTACGATAAGGGAAGGACCTACCTCTACACCAACCAACATGTTATTGCAGATACGCTCAATATCGAGGCCATCGACTCTTGGGGCAAAACCGTCACGCTCGGCCAACTTGAGGTCTCAAACGCTCAAGATATGGCCCGTTATCGGGTAGAAGTCGCACATGCGCTAGAGATAACCGACGCCATACAAGCCAACGACACTGTCCATGTTTTGGGAAACAGCGAGGGAGCCGGAGTGATTACCAGTGCCCGGGCCACTGTAAAGGGCGTCGGCCCGCTCGAAGTAGAAGTTGACGCCGATTTCGTCCCTGGGAACAGCGGAGGGCCTGCGGTCGACTCAAATGGCAGAGTCATCGGTATGGCCACCTACGTAAAATCAGCATCAACGAGCCCAAATTGGATCACACAAAACACCCGCTATGCGAAAGCGCGCCGATTTGCCCTCCGCCCCTCTCGCATCAATGATTGGGTGAAAGTAGACCCAACCGAATACAGTCACCAGTATCAGGAACTCGTCGATTTAGAATATCAGATTTCTCAGGGAATCTGGACACTTGAGGTGCTGACAGAAAGACAGCGACAACTCAGCCAAATCCCCGACGATTGGGAGCGGGAGGTCACTGATATATTAAAAAATCACAACCGTCGTCAAATTCGCCCCGATACGACAACCAATTACGTCGTGGACGGGTATTACATAAACCGTCAGGTTCGTTCTCATCAAGGCAACAAAGACGCCTCCAAAAGGACAAACCTAAGAACCTTGCGACGCTATCTTGAAGACAAGAAAAATCAATTTTATCGCCTAGAAAATGCCAAGTTCAAAATCGACTATTTCAGGCTAAATCAATACAATGGCAGTGCTATTCAACAGCAACGTATCGATCAAATGTTACAAAAAATAAAACAAGAGACTGGTGAATAAGTATCCCGTTAAAAGTATATCAGGCTCCCATTGTCAAACGCGCCAGAGCAATCAGTGCTCTGTGCATCGCCTTCCAAGAGAAGTATCAATACTTTGGCTTCAAACTTTGATTTGTGACTGATCTTTCGTAGATGTGTTGGGTATTCCCTGACAAGCCCCCGGTCATCAGACTTCTCCAATAAAACGAGGCACTCTTTTCAGAAGCCTACCAGACTTCGATTCTTGTGAGCACCCGGTCTCGTTACTGCTTACTGAGCAAGACATCAATATTCAATCAAAATGAATCTGCGTAAATCGAATCAATCTGCGGATAAATCGTATTTAATATTCCACTCCACAAGACTTATCGCCTAGATCGATTCCAATGGTGTATAGTGATTTTTTGAATGTGTTTTTCATAAGGTTAGCTCCAGCGAATCAGGCCTAATGCCAAATTTCACTCTTAGCTAACCCTCCTCGAGCCTACTTGCTCACTCTACTGACCCATCGGTGCTGGTTCACGACTACTTGACTCCTTTTGAGGCTTTGTAGCAAAAGTCAACCCGGGTAGCACTGACTTACCCTCCATCTCAGTGACAATTGCCATCGAAGGCCTTCCCGCCCAAAAACCCATGTCTACGCCCATCTTGATGTAATAAGTTTCTCCGCCTACGATGTCCAAAGTTCGGGAGACTTCAGATTCTGTCTTCGATGTGAATGTTTGAGTTCCAGGCTCACTAAAATGATAAAAGTATGTCCCGTTCGAAATAGCCCCTATGATCTGATTATTGTGTCGGATATTATATGATATAGCCCAACCTGCGAACTTATTCTCACGAAAGAAATAAACCAAACCCTTGTCCTCTTTGGGCTCAGGATAAACATTAGTTGCTTGCTTTGAAACAGATGCGCAACCAGTCAAAGAAGCGAGAAGGATTAAGAGAGATAGCTTTTTCATATAATTCATCTTGAGATAACGGTGAGGATATATGCACAGATGGCAAGAAACTCTGATTTGAAACCGAAATTTTCTTCCCGTGATCAAAATCGTGATCCACGCGGTGCACAATCTGTGTTAAATATTTCGACTTGTTAGACTTTCTTCCTGTTAATCCTAGAAATCGAAATTAAATTTTCAGAATAAAAACTATCTGCTCTACCGTATTTGATTAATGTAGTGAGATATTCAGTTAGAAAAAAGAACTCCTTGCTCTTCACTCTCATAGATAAATCTAACCCTGCGTTTTCCTTCAGATTGTTGATCCGGCAACTTCAACTTGGTCCTGATCAAGTGCCTTTATTCCTCACCATAGGACCGAACCATAGTATCTTTTTACGTTCTCGTTCTCCAAGCTTTTTCAAGGAATCAGCGAATTTTTTCTGTTTGCCGAGTATTCTAACATTCGAAGTCAAATAGTCCCATCTGCGATTCCTTCAGAATTATTTTTCTCCGCATTGAACGAAATTTCGAGCAGTCCCTCGGCTCCGGAAATTGCGTTGAATATAAAAACAATAATGCTAAAAAAGAGGAGTTTAATTTTAACTCCAACTAACGTAGATGCAAGTCGCGATGGAATGCAGCCCTATCGTTGACTATGCCGCCTAGTTCTAGCTATTCAAATAACGCATGGTCATTTGTCTCATATGGATTCTGAATCCGATCGCCGATCTAAAATTCGGCGCACGATATTGGCAACCAGCCACAAGGCAGCTCCCCCGCCGATCCATTTCCAGAGGGTAAAATTCTGGCTAGGGGAAACTCGATGCTCGCGAATCTGTAGACGAGCCATATCAGGATTATCTGGGATATAGTGAACAAGAACGCTGTTGCCAATGGCGAGGTCACCAAAGGTTTTGCGACTAACTTCATCTTCGAACTGAAAGGTGTCTCCACTCTGATCCTGAAATCGGGTTAACACCGTAAAGATGCGAGCACCGGGTGTTGAGCTTCTAAACATACCAACTCGCTCTTTCTTAAGGTCAATAATCGATCCCATTGTCTGTGCTCCCTGTTCTCGGAAGGCCTCTTCTTCCGGTATACGCACCGAAATCTGCCAGATCATGACGAAAACAGAGAAAGCAAATAAGCCGCACGGTGGCCAGATGCGATGGTTAATGATCGATTCGAAAATATAACCGCCAATCACTTTTTTCATTCAAAATTTCTAGAATGCTGACGGTCTATACACTGATGGCAAGAATCTCTGATCTGAAACCAAAACTTTCTCCCCCTAATCCAAAACCGTCAATCACGCTGCGCGCGATCTGTGTTATTTATCCGAGCTTCGCCTTACTCGCCGTGGTAGGTCCAGATACGCAGGATCAACACTTTCTGCTGTTCTTCATACACTTCGTAGACAATACGATGCTGAATATTAATCCTCCGAGAATCACATCCTTTCACGTTGCCTGACAAAGCCTCATCTAGAGGTGGAGATTCAAAAGGGTCTCTGTCAAAAGACACGCAATCATTAAAGTAATTATCCAGTTTCTGAGACGTTTAAAGATACGGATCTCTATCTGCTATTATTAGCGTCAGGTATGCGCTGTTTAGAAGGATAAAGTCGGGAGCAAGAGATTTTTTTCCGAATGGCTTAGAGGACTACATATCTGAGGACAATCCAGCACAACCAAAATCAGATGTGCCAAAATATCCTACGTTATCATTGATCGTTAATATCCGAAGGGCTACGAATAGATGAGTAGTGAGCCAACCAGTAGAATACTGCAACTACTGGTCCGATGAAAAACGCAG
>JBCCBL010000280.1:0-4234 GCA_039034055.1 Verrucomicrobiota bacterium
CTAAAATGTATTCCAGCATGGGTGCAGAGAAATGGAGATGGGCGAATTTGGCGGGCATGGAGTGATCGAATCCAGAACTCTCCAACGGTTGTTTCCTTGAGTGGATTTAGTCGGGGTTTACGTTGTTTTAACGTGAATCGATCCAGCGCTTGAAATAGAGTCATCTGGATGCCCGAAACATCTCGCCTAAGATTTTGGTAAGTGGAACCTCGGCGAATGGCACAAGCCATTTCGAGCCATCACACTCGGATTTGGAGTAGAGCGTTTTGAGATGTTTAATAAAAAAGCGGCTCGGAGGAACCCGGAGCCGCTTTTTTTCTAAAAGATGGTCTGAGTTTTCTAGATGATCATCCCGGCGGCAACGGTTTCGTTGGTCAGACTGTCAACGAGAATGAAGGAGCCCGTGACTCGATTTTTTTTGTAACTATCGAAAGATATGGGCTTAGCGGTGCGAATCGAAATTCGGGCGATCTCATTGAGGGATATGTCGAGATCGTCTTCGATTTTGTGGAGAGTGTTGATATTCACTTTGTAGCGCACTTCCTTAATCAGAGCCTTGGCTTCGTTTGTGGTGTGGCGGACGAAGAACTTGGCTTTCGGATTCAATGATTTCTCACCAAACCAGCAGATCATGGCTTCGATGTCCTGACTCGCGTTCGGTGGATTGTTTTCCTTCACGAGCATATTACCCCGAGAAATGTCGATTTCATCTTCCAGAGTTATCGCTACAGACATTGGCGCGAAGGCTTCAGCGACCTCGCCCTCTGAGGTGTGGATTGCTTTGATTTTGGAGGTGAAACCAGAAGGTTGGACTGATACTTCGTCACCTGGTTTGAATACCCCTCCAGCGACGCGGCCGGCGTAGCCTCGGAAATCATGCCATTTGTCGGAGTGTGGTCGGATCACCCACTGTACGGGGAAACGGGCATTTACCAGATCGTGGTCGGCTCCGATGTAGACGTTTTCGAGGTGGTAGAGTAGGGTCGGTCCACTATACCAGGACATGTTTTTGGAGCGGTCTACAACATTGTCCCCATTGAGCGCAGAGATCGGGATGAACTCGACATCAACAATATTGCCCATGCGTGATGCGAACGCCTCAAAGTCTTCTTTTATCTTGCTGTAAGACTCTTCGCTCCAGTCGACCAGGTCCATTTTGTTGATGCAGACCGCGATATGTTGGATGCGGAGCAGGTTCGCGATGAAGGTGTGACGCATCGTCTGCTCAATGACTCCTTTTCGGGCATCGATGAGAATGATCGCAAGGTTGGCGGTGGAAGCGCCGGTCACCATATTGCGGGTGTATTGGGTGTGTCCCGGGGTGTCCGCGATGATGAATTTCCGATTGGGCGTAGCGAAATAGCGGTAGGCTACGTCGATAGTGATGCCCTGTTCGCGCTCGGAGCGTAGGCCGTCGGTCAGGAGGGCAAGGTTTACGTTTTCATCTCCGCGCGATTTGCTGGATTGCTCGATGGATTCGAGTTGGTCTTCAAAAATTGACTTTGAATCGTAGAGAAGGCGACCGATGAGGGTGGATTTTCCGTCGTCTACCGAACCTGCTGTGGTGAAGCGGAGCAGGTCCATGCTTTCGTAGTTTTCGATGTTTTCGCTCATTTTAGCTGAAAATTGTAGGTGTGCGTTTGGATGCTCGTTCGGATTAGAAGTAGCCTTGTTTCTTGCGGTCTTCCATGGCTGATTCTGAACGTTTGTCATCAGCGCGATTGCCGCGTTCGGTCTGGCGTGCGGCTGCGACTTCACCGATGATTTTATCGTAGTCGTCGGCATCGCTTTCAACGGCGCCCGTGATGGTGGCATCTCCCATGGTACGGAAGCGGATTTGCAGATTGTGAACGTCTTCTCCGTCCTCGGGTTGCACGAATTCGGAGACGGCTAGGATGGTGCCGTTGCGGATTACACAATCGCGCTGGTGGGCGAAATAGAGGCTTGGGAGGTCGATGTTCTCTAGCTTGATGTATTGCCAGATGTCCATCTCAGTGAAGTTGGAAAGCGGGAAAATGCGGAAGTGCTCGCCCTGGGCTTTGCGGCCATTGAATAAATTCCAAAGCTCCGGTCGCTGGTTCTTGGGATCCCATTGACCGAAGGCGTCGCGATGAGAGAAGAACCGCTCCTTGGCGCGTGCTTTCTCCTCGTCGCGACGAGCACCCCCGAGGGCGGCGTCAGCCTGGTAGTCTTCGAGCCAGTCGAGTAGCGTCTGGATCTGAAGGAAGTTTCGAGATGCTCCGGGACCCGTCTCTTCGGCAACTCGTCCATCATCGATAGCTTCCTGAACGGATGCCACCTCGAGGCGGCAATTAAGCTTTTCGGCGAGATCATCGCGGTAAACTAGGGTCTCCGGGAAGTTGTGTCCGGTGTCCACGTGGAGTAGCGGAAACGGAATCCGGGAGGGCCAGAAAGCTTTGTAGGCTAGGTGAGTCATCACGATGGAGTCTTTTCCTCCCGAAAACATGAGCACTGGCTTTTCGAACTGTGCGGCTGTCTCGCGGAGGATGTAGATCGCCTCGCTTTCAAGTTGTCGTAGGTGACTGATGGTGTAGTCGTTCATTGCAAAAATGGAGAGTTTAGAGGATCGCTAGGAGTTGGTCCACACAGTCTTCAAGGCTGTGCAGCTCGGTGTCGAGTCGGAGGTCCGGGTTTTCTGGGATTTCGAATGATGAATCCTTGCCTGTGAAATGTTTGACGCCGCCTGCTTTTGCTTTCGCATACAGTCCTTTGACGTCGCGTTCAGCGCAAGTTTCGAAAGATGCGTGGACATAGACTTCGATAAAGTCTTCTGGACCGACGATTTTCCGGGCTATTTCGCGGAGTTCGGCTTTTGGAGTGATGAATGAAGTTAGGGTGATGCAGCCGGCGTTTAAGAAGAGCTTGGCGACCTCAGAGATGCGACGGATGTTTTCGAGGCGATCCTCGTCTGAAAATCCCAAATCCGCATTGAGGCCGGAGCGGATGTTGTCCCCATCGAGAATTTGCGTGAATCGGCCTTGGGTGTGCAGTTTTCTTTCGGCTGCGTTAGCTATAGTACTCTTGCCAGAACCTGAAAGACCGTAGAGCCAGAGCACTTTGCCGTTCTGACTGAGGAGATTCTCCTTATCAGCCCGGCCAAGCATACGATGAAACTCGGTGTGAATGTTTTCAGCCATTGTAAATGGAAATCAGCGGAGAGCGGTGGGCAGGTTTTGGGCCCATTACCAACGAAATTTAAAGTGAGGTATATTGCCCAGGATATAAAAGTAAATATTATGTTCAAAAAAAAATGAACAGAATGAATCTGCGATTGCAGCTCAACTTTCCAAGCAATCGGGTGGATGGGACTGTCGCCTGTGGTAGTGCGTTTTGCTTATGGGCGCGCGTATGGGCCTTAAAACCTCAAGGAAACAGTCCTTCGATCGTTGATTTTATTTAGAGCCCGCTCGCGCGGGTTTCGAGGTATCCCTTGGAAACCAATCGATGCTTATCGCATCGGTTTTGCATATATCGCCCCGCGTGGGTCCTCGAAATAAACGATCTTTCTAGTAACGTGATAGAGGGAAAGTTGAAGGTCTTCGTCGACCAAGTCACCCTTGCCATAGACGGCCTTGCCGGTGGTGATTTTTTGCATCGTCTCACTGTGACTCGGGATGCGCAGATCTTTGATCCAGGCGCTGACTTTAGGGTCTTTTTCAATCGACTGGGCGAGCTGTGCTCGCTGAATCGCGGGGTCGATCGGATCAACGTTTTCAGCACTTGGGTTCGCCGTCGTCTCTGGGTCTTTTTTGACCTCAATTATAGTCCGTTTCGTCGCAACAGTCTGAGTGGGAACGCTGACAACACGCAGGGGTGTTTTTTCCGCTCGAGAGTTTTGGGCGAGTGTTTGGTTAGGCGATTTTGCTCCGATAACTGACTCTGTAGCTTTCGCGGATTCGGTGGCCTCCGGTTGGAGTTGTTGTTCCAGGTTCTGGTTAATCGCGTTGACCGCGTTCACAGCCTCGGTGGCTTTTCGGATCGCGGCTATGGGGCCTGTGGATGCTTTGGATTCTGCGGGCCCAGAATTCGACGTAGCAGGGGTGTTCTCGGTAGGCGTAGGTGGATTTGAGCGGACAATATTCGGAGGGCTGACCTCTTCGCTAAGACCTCCCATAATCAGCATGACTGCGCCGCCGGCCATAAGCGTTAGAATCAAAATAGCTGCCAGGGCCACTATGAGTGATTTTCGACCGCTGCTGGTTTTCTCGACTTC
>JBCCBL010000281.1:0-4226 GCA_039034055.1 Verrucomicrobiota bacterium
CCTTCGGCACCTTCTTGGGCTCATATCATGGAAAACGAGCGAGACCGGGTCCTGCTATACAGTCAATATACGGGAATTTGGACCGACAAAATTCAGGGCACTCATGAGAGTTTCGAGTTTGATTCCAGTTTCAGCAAAATTCGCCTAGTGGGTGATAATGTTTATTTTCTTGAAGCGGGATTGGATCCAAAGTTACAGCGTGTATCCATCAATCGAACGGATGGGAGTGTGTCTGGCTATGAATTCGTCAGTAACGCGGACGACTTAGCTTCAAGTGATCAAATTGTGGTTTTCGAGAATAACGAGAGCCTATTCGCAGTTAATTCGCAGTCCCAAGAAATGGTGGAATTGATTTTTCCGACCGTCGAACCCATTGAGCTTGTCGGATATTCAGTTCAGGAAGAACTATTTTTTGCGCGAATTTTCGCCCAGATCTATTCTTTCGAAGTAGATAGCAATTTGAGTGTCATGAATATAAGTCGTCGAAACACGAGCTATGATACTTCAATTGAACTTCCAGGAGATATTGGCAGTGATCAGCGATCCGTATTTTTTGAACCAGGCTTTTACACGGAAATTTCGGGTCCATATAGCAGTGCTTATGGCAAAGAAATATTCCTGAAGAGTGTTGGAGGTGAACTCATTGATAAGGTCGATATAAATACAGAAATCGGGGGTATTTGGGATGCGCGGCTAGATGTCGAGCGCTCAATTGTCGAGATTTACCGACCATCCTGGGCCACTTCGGGCTTGTATAGTGAGGCAGTAGCTATCCGTGAATTCGATTATTTTCCGAGGAAGGGAATTGAACCGATAAGTGCTCGGTATGGTAATGATTACAGCAATGCCCAGGGAACAGGCGTTCGGGTTTTGCGATCTTATCCATCCGGAGTTTTGGGGTTTGATGCAGATAGCAAGCAGGTTGTTTTTGTAAGCAATAACCTGTTACGAACGGTACTCATCGATAATACAGAAAATCCATTGCTTTTGCAGGGAGCCGAGGGTGAAGCAGATCGACTTTTGTACAGTGTTTGGGATTCCCTAGGTAGTGATCGGGATTATTTTCGAATGAATCTTTCAGTAATAGAAGAGACTCAATATGCCGTTGAATTGAACCAAACCATTGAATTTGAGAACAAGAGCGATCTTTCTGATTGGAATGATGCGCGTTACTTAGGCACGACGTCTAAGGGTTTACATGTTTACCAATCCGAATATTTTTCAATGGACAATGAGTATTCGCGCGTCCTGATGACATTCGATACTGAGGCGGGCACTTATTTCAGTACTGCTGTTGATGCAGATACCGGTGATTCATTGATGCTTTTCTTGGAGAAGGATGGAGAGACACAGATGTATTCAACTGTCGATTCAGAGATTATGGTTGGAACCGTGGTGACGAATAATCTCAGCGAGATCCAATTCAATACAATAGGGGTGAGTGCCATTAACGGTTGGAATGCGGGAGCCTCATCGGTAATGAGATTGCCGATTGATGATTGGCTGCTAGTGAGGTCTGATACCTTCGACCAGACCGGATTTTACAATACCGTAGACGAAAAGATATACACGTTTAGCGGCGAAGATCTGTACACTCGAGCCTATGAGGTCGGTAGAATATCGAATTACCAATTATTTCGTTTTGGAGTCACTGCAGATGGTAATATACAATTCGTTTTCGCGATTAGAGATAGTAGCGGTGATGCAGGGATCTTTGCCCAGTCTTTTGATGTGACCACTCGCGAGTTTTCTGCTCTTGAGTGCATTTATCATCTGGGTCTTGTGGAAAGTAATTTTATAGCGGAGGTCGATATGAGTGAGGCGGAATTACTGGGTTCCTGGGATTTCGAGTACGCTCTGGAAAATTTTGAAGCTACGATTAACCCAATGGATCGAAATATATCCTTCAGTCGATTGATGGGGAACGTTTTTGGACGTAAGGGTAGTGACAAAATATTTTCATTCCTTGAGCAAAATTCCGGAGTTGGTTTCGAGGGGCGCATCGAAAACACTGATTTCGGGAGTTCGGTGTATTCATATTTCCCTTGGATTTACACGGAGAACTATGGCTGGATATACTACGCGGATGCGATTTTTGGCGATCAGTCGAATTCATATGCCTGGCTGTATCTTCCAAATTTCGGATTTGTCTACACATCGGAATCTTATTTCCCATACGTGTATATCGATAAAGACGAGACCTGGGGTTATTTATACTCTGATAATCCGGACGTAATGTGGATATATGACTTTTCCGAAGATAAATGGAATTCTCTTTCGCCCAATCGAGGTGAGTCCTCTAGCACGCCATGACAAAGAAGACTGGGATTGCGTGTGGGATATTGGTTTTAGCGTTGGTCTCTTTGCTCGTCTCTGAATTCCCATTCTGGATTGAAACTGGAGATTCAGGTGAGACAGCCGGAAACGAAAAATCGAGCAATGATGGATTGGGTCGCGACCCGGAGGGAGATGCAATTTCTGAAAAGCCGCAAGAATCGTTGAGCGAAAGCGTTCAGGATCTTTGGAATTCGGTCCTCGCGGCGCGCGATGGAGCTTCGGCGAAGGAAGCGCTTGCACGCTTGCGTGAAAATCTGTCGAAGAGCGAGAATTCAGAATCTCTCGTCATCGCTCTGTGGAACTCCTCCGCGGATTCCTATCTAAACTCCGATTTTTCTTTGGGTAGGAATGGTCAGTTATTGAGCGCATCGAGTAGTCGGGCGATGCTTCTTAGCCTTTTGGCGGAGTATGCTCCTGAATTTGCACTGAGTGAAGCGCGCGGTTTGCTTGAAAATACTGAGAGTGCCGAAGTTCATAGCATAGCGATGCAGACGGTGTCTCGCCTCACTGAGAATTTAGGCTCACAGGATTCATTGTATTCAGCAATTAATTACCATTTGACGGAAGAAAACTGGTTAGCTGCACCCTCGAATGGATATTTGCAGGGGTTTGATTTAGCTGTGGCACATCCATCTTCTGAGCAGGTTTCGATTTTGTTGACCCTTGAGTCCTCTGGGGAAGACGGGAGTGTATCATACGCGGCGCGTTTGGTTCTCGATCGCTGGGGTGAGCAAGATTATGTTTGGACCATTGAGGAGATCACGACAAGTCCTGTATTCTGGGAGGTCGACTTCCGTCTGCGTGCCCAGACATTTGCTCGGGCAAATCCAAGATCAGAACTCGAGCTTGATTTACTTGTTGGTCATCTTGAAAATCCTAAGACGAGCCTGGAAGAAGCACAGAGGACCCTTTCTTTGTATCCGCTTATCAGCAACCATGTATCGACAAATTTAGTCACCGTATCGAGGGCTCCCAATCACAATGACGCCAAGGAAACGGTGGCTTTGGCTTCCGAATGGCTTCGAGAATTCGCTGAAAATACGTCTCGACCGGAATTGGTGGCGACAATCACTAAGAGGGCCGATCATCTTTCTCAATAAATTTCCCGTATTGGCATTTCGGTGTTTTCACGAACACCCAGCCTATTAGCCTACAAAGGCCAGGCTTCACACAAACAAGCTTAAGAGATCGCTTAACTCGGTAAAGGTAGCAAAGCCCTGGTTTTCGGTTGTTTCTGATTTCTGCAATGCGCATTGCCAACCGGCTTTGTAGGGGCCTTTGCCGTCGTTGATTAAGGAATCGCCGATGTGAAGGATCTCGATAGGTTTGCATTCCAGAAGTTCTGCGACGCAGCGGTATGATTCCGGAGACGGTTTTTCGTAGCCGAGATCGCAGGACAGTGCGAGAACATTGGCATATTCCGACAGGTGAGTGCCCTGTAAAACCGAGTGCATGCGTTCGTCGGTGTTGGAGAAGAAGGTGATTTTGAGGTTGTGCTCACTGAGCGCATCGAGGAATTCGAAGGTGCCTTCGCGAATCTTCCAACGAGCGGGATCGGAAAAAGTCTGATACAATGCCTGAAACACATCATCGGAGACGGCTTCCCATCCCTGGATCTCCGCCGCCGTTCCATTGACCACTTCCTGCCAAAAGGCTAGATCCATTCGGTGATCTGGGTCGCTGAGCCATGTTGCGTGGACTTCTCTAAAGGTTCTCTTAAAGGCATCTTCGATTTGCTCTGGATCGAGTAAATACCCGTAGCCGCGCAGGGTCTCGGCATAGATGGCTCCCACCGAAGGCTGGGGTGATAACAGGGTGCCATTCAGGTCAATGGAAATGGCTCGAATTTTTGAAGGATCAAATCGCATCTATCAGGATGTGTAGGCTGA
>JBCCBL010000282.1:0-4209 GCA_039034055.1 Verrucomicrobiota bacterium
CATCCCGCGCTGGTTTTAGCAAAGCAGTCGCCTCCTCATTGATCCGCTCAATATCGCTCAACGTGAACAAGCCTTTCAAACGCTCCTGGCTGTCTACCACCAGAAGTTTATGGATTCCGAGATGCTCGGTGAAAAAGCGGTCAGCGGTTCCAATCGGGTCGGTGCCTAGCTCGTCTTCTGAAAGCGCAAAGACTTGCTCCCGTTTGAACATCGCCTCCTTCACCGATTTCTCGCGATAGCGATGCTTGACGACCCGTCCTGGAATCAACCCCATCAGGCGGCCATCATTATCGACCACCGGAAAAGTAGAAAACTTGAAACGCTTCTTCTCGATCAACTCCAAAATGTCGGAGATATACCAATCCGCGTTCACCGTCACCGGTTCCGAAATAAAACCGTGTATGTGATTCTTCACCCGCGTGACCTCCTTACGCTGGGCTTTCTCGCTCATGTTATAATGGATCAAGCCCAGCCCCCCATTCAGGGCCATCGCGATCGCCATCTTGGACTCAGTCACCGTATCCATATCTGCGGATACAATCGGGATCTGCAATTTCAGTGAATCGCTCAGTTTCACATGCGTCTGCGTCAGGCGCGGCAACACCTCCGAATAGCGAGTCGCGAGAGAAATGTCATCGAACGTTAGGGCAAACGGACGGTTCCGCGAAAAGAAGGCATCGGCATCAAGGAAGAACTCCTCATCCGCGGATGCCACGCCGGAAATCTCAGTCGATCGGGTCATGGAATCTATATTTGCAAAGGATTTTCGCGCAAAGTAGTGGTAAAACAGCCGAATATTTAACTGGCAATCATAGAAACTCATTCCCATGCGACTAAAGTTGGAAGTCCGTCGATACCGCCGACATTTTAAAAATCCACTCCTCACCGGAAACGGCGTTCTCACCGAGCGGTCCGGCATGATCATCCGGCTGGAAGACCCCGAAGGTCGTGTGGGTTTTGGAGAAGCCGCTCCCATGAAATGGTTCAGCACCGAAAGTTTCCAAGACGCCTCCGCATTCCTCTCCTCACTGGGCGACGCAGTCGAACCTGATGTCTGGATCGAAGTACCCGTCAGCCTACCCTGCTGCCGTTTCGCCCTGGACTGCGCTCTGAAAATGATGTCCGGCCATCTCCAAGACAAACGTCCGGACCCCATTCCCGTGGCCGGATTACTGCCCAATGGCAAAATTGCGCTGGATTGGATTGGCAAACTCCTGGATCAAGGCTACCGCACCTTCAAATGGAAAATCGGAGTCGACCCCATCGAAACCGAATTCGAACGGCTGGACGACCTCCTCGAAAAAATGCCCGAACAGGCCCGACTGCGTCTCGACGCCAACGGCGCGCTCGATCGAGACAAATCCCGAAAATGGGCCGAGCGCCTCGCCGGAGATCCGAAAATCGAATACCTCGAACAACCCCTGCCCCTCAATCAGATCAAAGCCTATCAAGCGCTGCAAAACGAGACGACCACTCCCCTCGCCCTCGACGAATCGACCACCCACCTGCCCGATTTGAGCGTCATCACCGCAGGCGGCTGGAACGGCTACATCGTCTGCAAACCCCTCGTCCACGGCCCACTCGACACCATTCAACAGTGGCGCCAAATTTTTCGAGGAAAACTCAGCTTCTCATCCGTATTCGAAACGGCGATTGGCATGGAAACCCTCCTGCAAATCGCTTCCCAAGACGCAAATCCACTCGCCATCGGAGCCGGCACCTTAGCCTACTTTGAAGACGATGGGCTTTCCCGCCATCCCATCGGCTCAGCGTTGACGCCCGGTCAAGTATCGCTTGAGGATATGGAATCCGTATGGTGTCAGCTCCAGAAATAGATCTCCGCAACACTCACTGCTTCCTTCCCGAACAGGCCCACGCATTTTCCAAGCACTTTCGCGAAGCTGAGGAACGCCTAAAAACCCAACCATCCGGCCAAGGGTACCCCGGAGTGCTAATTTGCGCACGATCCCCCTTAAAAGTGCTGGCCCAAATCGCAGCCTGCGTGACCCACCAGGTCCCAGCCTTCCTCAGCAATCCAGACTGGGGCTCCACCGAATGGGCGCAGGTAAATCAATGCAACGCGCCCAATGTCCCCATTTTCGACGGCTCCAGTCCATCCAACCCACCGCACCCCCTGCCTGCCGAAAAACCCATTGGCAAACCACCCCTCACCAGAGACCCCATTGCCACCCTCTACATCCCGACCGGAGGCAGTAGCGGTAAAATAAAATTTGCTGCCCACACGGTAGAGAGCTTGAGATCGGCGGCCCAGGCCCTCAGCCACTTTTTTGACGATCAGCCCATCCACAGTTGGAGCCATTTGCCCACATACCACGTCAGCGGTTTGATGCCGTGGATACGCGCGCTGGTTTCTGAAGGCAAAGTCATCTACAGCGAAGAATCTCCCGACCTTGCCCAATTTCCAAAAGCTGGCTTGAAAACCACATCGATCGTCGGCACCCAGCTCGCCCGCATTTTGACAGGCTCTCAAAAATCGTATTGGGAAGATTATGACGCGATCTTTATCGGAGGCTCACCCGTCGGCAGAGAACTCCTCGAAGATGCCCGTAAAAAAAGCCTGCCCCTCGCTCCATGTTACGGGTCGACCGAAACCGCCGCGATGATCACCTGCCTGAAACCTCAAGAATTTTTACAAGGCAGAATCAACGCCGGGAAACCCCTGCCACACGCCCAAGTATCTATTGACGCAACAAAGCGCATCCAAGTCGCGGCCCCCTCCCTCTTCAAAGGATACTGGAACGAACCTGTATCTAAAGATCATGACATCTACACCTCCGACGACCTCGGATCAATCGACGAAGCAGGCTACCTCGAGATCCATGGCCGAGCAGACCGTATCTTGATCAGTGGAGGTGAAAAGATTGATCCATCTCAAGTCGAAGGAACCATACAATCGATTGCCGGTGTCGCGGATACCTTCGTCGTCGGAGAAGCCCATCCAGAATGGGGCCAGCAAATCGTTTGTATTATAAAAATGGATGATTCAGACATCTCCATTTCTGTTCTCAAAGAAAAACTTAAAGCAAAACTCACTTCATTCAAAATCCCGAAAAAATGGATCCTCGTGGACACAATGCCTTACACGGTTCAAGGAAAACGGGACTCCGCTCAAATCTCAACACTTCTGAAAACACATGCCTAAAATGGCCAAAGCCGACATTGTCGACGTCCTTGAAGAAATCGCCCTGCTGCTCGAAATCAAGGGAGACAATCCCTTCAAAATCCGCGCCTACGAGAACGGTGCTCGCACCTTAGAAACCTTAGAAGAACCGCTCGACCAAATCATCGCCGAAGACCGCTTAGGTGAAATCAAAGGTATTGGATCTGCCCTCGTCGACAAAATTGAAACGCTGCACGCAACCGGCACCCTCGAATACTTTGATAAGCTCAAAGCATCGGTGCCGGCTGGGCTCGTCGAACTCCGCGATATCCCAGGACTCGGAGGCAAAAAAATAAAAATCCTTCATGCTGAACTCGGCATCGTAGACATCCCGACCCTTGAAGCCGCCTGCAACGACGGGCGCGTCGCAGACCTCAAAGGCTTCGGAAAAAAGACCGCCGAAAAAATCATCACCGGTATTCGCAATCGCGAAGCCTACAACGCACGGCACCTCTGGTGGGATGCCGAATATGTCGCGACTCCAATCCTTGAAGATCTCCGAAGCCAACCTGAGGTGATCTGCGCAGAGTCTGCAGGGAGCCTCCGCCGAGGCAAAGAAACCGTCGGCGATCTTGACTTCATCGCCGCATCCGAAAACCCAGGGCCCATCATGGAATGGTTCTGCCAAAGGCCTGACGTGGTCGAAGTCACCGCTCACGGTCAGACAAAGTCGAGCGTCCGACTCGAAACCGGCCTCCAGGCTGATCTCCGCATCGTTCCGCAAGAGCAATTCGCCTTCGCCCTCCACCATTTTACCGGATCCAAAGAACACAATGTCGCAATGCGCCAACGCGCACTCGCCCGTGGATATTCTCTCAGCGAATGGGGACTCACCCCCAAAGATGTGCAGAGCCCGCTGCCTCCAATCCACGCCCAAACCGAAACGGACTTATTCGCGGCCTTGGATCTTGCCTTTGTCCCACCCGAGCTTCGCGAAAATCGCGGCGAAATCGAAGCTGCAGAAACCAACTCACTGCCCGACTTGATCACCCTCGAGGACCTGCGTGGCGCCTTTCACATTCACACCA
>JBCCBL010000283.1:0-4176 GCA_039034055.1 Verrucomicrobiota bacterium
AAAACAAGAACTTGTAGGTAGTGATTACCTGTCTCTGAGTTTCACAACTCGAAGGTTCCGCTGCCGGGTGTCATGTCTTCTGATCGCCAGTCTTCGGGCCACCAGATTTGAGCGGGTCTCTCGCCTGGAGAGTCACGGTCGTTCAGGCCAATCGAGAGGCGCACTTTGCTGGCATCTCCATCGTAAAAATCATCGATTACCGAAAGAGGTATGGAGACCACCGCGCGGTAGGTTTTTTTGTCAGCATCAGACTGGCATTCAGTGATAATTCCTTCAGGGATTTTGGTGCCGTAGTTGTAACTGTATGACCGGGTTGGAACATCGGGGACCAGATACATTGCGAAATAGTTTTTGTTTTGGTCCTGCCAGTAGGCCGTCGTTTCGATGCTGCGAATAGGGTCTGATATGGGGCTGACTCTCAGCTCAATGCCATCTCCGCCCCAAGCATCTTCGACATCATTCGGGGGCACAAGTGCATCGTCTGAGACAATAATGTCGATTTCCAGATATTCTTCTTTTTGAGCTACTTTAAACTTGAAGGATCCATCTTCAGCGCCGGACCAGGCATCGGAATTTCCGCCAATGATTTTTGGCGAGTCTACCTCAAACCATTCGACGCTTGATCCTCGTGTAGGAAATACCGGCGATGTGTTGAAAACAAATTTTTCGACGAATTCGACGCTCACTTCATTATCCAAATCAGCTTTCACGGCGTAGGGGATTTCGATTGGAGTGGGGAGGATCACGGCGTCGCCACTCAGCGAGCGGAGGGTCATGGGGATTTCCAGAAAGCCGCCTTTGGTGAGTGTGAAATCTGTAGTCTCAGCTTCGATTGAAAGACCGTTCAACTGAGGGATCTCTAGGGAAATTTCCACGTCTTCATCCCCTTGATTTTGGGCGAGGATTTTAGTCGTTAGCTCAGAAGGAATCTCACCCTCGTTGGTGTAATGAGGACTCACGGCGACTTTTACCAGGCGTAAGGTATCGAATACAAATCCACTCTTTTCAGGTTTATAAAAGTCTTTGGGTAGTATTCCCTCGATCGCAATGTTTGAGATCACGGGCCCGTTGTCCGTCATCGTAATCCAGGATATTTGATCGAATTCTCCATATTCGGGTCCACGCAATTGGCTGCCGCCTCCGGTGGTTGCCAAGATGATGTAGTCGGAATCATCAATTTCATAGTGAGCATAGCGATGATAGTGCCCACAGAGCACCGTATGTTTGCGATCTTTGAGCATGGACTGAACCTCAAGCCAGCCCGTGGATCGACTACTCCCGCTGGCCGCGTAATTCATTTCATACTGCCAAAGAGGTTTATGCATAAAGACCATCGTCCAGCGAACATCGGTGTGCTCTGCGAGAGTCTTACGAATCCATTCTTGCTGTTTTGCTGCGATGGTTTGTGCCTTGGTGTCTTCAGTATTTAGGCAGAGGAAGAGCACATCATTGTAGACGAAGTGGTAATAGGATCGACCGAGGCGCTCTTCCCAGAGTTTGGCCATGACATCATTCGTCATATCATGGTTTCCAGGGACATAGAAAAAGCGCATGTCGAGGGGCTCGATTTTCGCATCGAACTCATCCCACTCGAAGACCAAGCGATCTAAGTCTTCGGTGTAACCTTCGATCAGGTCGCCGACGCTCATGACAAATTCCGGCTGCAGGAGATTCAGTTTTTCGACTGCGATCTCGACGATCCCGGGCCGCATCCCACCGGTATTATCTGAGATCACCGCAAATTGGAAATCGCGCGGGTCATTTTTGAAAGCGCGGTCGGTCCACGGGTTCGGCCCATCCATCACTTCGATTCGAATGTCGTGAGACGGATGGGAAGCCTCGAGACGAAAAGAAGGGGTCGCGTGGTTTTCGGCTGGATGTCCGTAGGCCGTGAGCCCAGCACAGAGGACAAGGATATTGAAGATGGGTCGGTTCATAGATTTAGGTTTGGAGATAGCATTTTCCAATCCGATCTTAGGGCGCGAGATAGTCCGAATTGAATGTTCAGAAACTTGAAACGTTCATATGCTTTGAATATCTCGATACCTTTCAACGAAGCGCTCAGTGCAACGAATCAATGGTCGGACCGATTGCACACCATTTTTTCTTGTGCGTGTCGAGTCGGCCGTCAGCTTGATTTCCGAGTGAATTCGAGAATCGCAAAGGGCTACCAGCATGGAATTTCTGCGGTGTTGGTGATGTGCACAGTACCCGTCACGATCAAAGCAATCAGTGCGGATCCGTGGGTAATCGGGGTTTCACGCCTGACCGTTGGATCGCTCCTCATCTTGTGTTTGATGCCATCGTCTCGTCAGGTTTTAAAACTCGGCCGCCGTGATTTGATCACGCTGGGATCGCTTGGATTATTTTTTGCGCTTCATTGGTTGACCTACTTTTTCTCAATAAAATTGGGGACGGCGACGATGGCGGTCGTGGCAACCATTTCTTTCTACGGGATTTTTAATTCGATTTTGGGAGCGGTGTTTTTAGGGTATGCGTTTCGCTGGTTTCATAGTGTCGGTCTGCTGATTTGTTTTGTCGGCACATTTCTCACGGTGGATGAATTCGCCTACGGTTCGGATGCATTGTTGGGATTCGGTGCAGGCGTTTTGAGTGGATTCTTTTTCGCACTTTTACCGACCATTCACCAGAAGTCGAAACACCTTGATTCGAACCTACGGACTTTTGGGCAGATGCTTGGGGCGTTGATATGCTTTCTGTTCGTCATACCCCTCGGAGAGTGGTCGCTTTCTCCAATTGATTGGCTTGGGCTCCTTTATCTGGGATCTGTGGGGACGGTTTTGGCCCATACTCTCTGGGTTCACGCGACAACCGAACTCCCGACTACAGCGGCGAGTATCGTAAATTACCTTTATATACCATCGGCGGCAATCCTGAGCTATTTTGCCCTCGGTGAAGCCCTGACGCCGATGCAGGTTACGGGTGCGCTCGTGATCATTGCAGGCAGTCTGATCGGAGTGTTCGGAGATAAGTTCTTTCTGAAGAATCGCTTGCGGAAACCGGATGAGCCCTGCCGGAAGAATGCTTAGGTGGGCAAATATGATTGCGATTCAGTATTTTGATTGAAGCTTGAGAGGGTGTCCGAATCTGATTCTCCGAAAGCCCAAGCGCGTGCCTTTTTAAAAATCGCGCACCAATACCGGCTGGGCGAGTTGCCGACGGAGCAGAGCCATCCCTGGTCACAAGATCTATCGATGCTGGCAACGAACGATCTTGAGGCGGGGTTTGATGTCTTTCGGAAAATTGACCTGGCCGCTCTCGATATAGCGATTGAGGCTGCGGAAAATATAGCATCACTCGCCTCGGACATTGCTGATACGTTTGAGCGGGGAGGCCGCGTTTTTTTGTCTGGATGTGGTGCAACCGGGCGGCTGGCATTAACGGTCGAGTCGCTGTGTCAAGATGGCCTGGTCCCCGAGCCGTTTCAGGATTCGGTGGTCGGCTTCATGGCGGGAGGGGACGCCGCGTTGATTCGTTCGCTCGAAGGGTTCGAGGATCGAGAAGATTATGGGCGAAGGCAATTGGAGGATCTCGGTTTCACTGAAAAAGATCTCATGATTGGCATTTCGGAAGGAGGTGAGACTCCCTTTGTCATCGCCGCGACGGAGCGCGCAGCGGACTTAGGTGCGCCGGTTTGGTTTTGCTTTTGCAACCCTGAGGCTATTCTCGAATCAGTCGCAGAGCGCTCTCGACGAATTTTGGCGCGCCGCGGTGTGAAACGGATTCCTTTGCTGACGGGACCGATGGCTCTCTCAGGGAGCACACGATTGCAGGCAACCACCGTACAACTCCTCGCCGTTGCCTGTGCGCTTCGTTATTTCGAAACGCCCGAAAGTATAGACGCCTACATCCGAGGCCTTAAGAAGATCTTAGAAGATATAGATTACGCGCAAATGGCGCGATTTACGGAGTTGGAATCGAAGTGTGTAAAAGCCGGAGGCCATATTCTTTACCAGACCGATAAATATGGCCTCACAGTGCTCACCGATACGACCGAGCGGGCACCCACTTTCAGCCTGAATCCGTTCGAAAATACCCAGCGTAGCGATCAGCCGAATTCTTTAGTTTACTTGTCGGTGAACAAATCAAGGGAGTCCTTGGAAGCTTGGGAGGGTATTTTAGGACGAAAGCCACGGACTCTGGCATGGCCTGAAG
>JBCCBL010000284.1:0-4138 GCA_039034055.1 Verrucomicrobiota bacterium
CACTGTTGGAGCCATTGTCTCCATCATTGGGAGCACCCATGATTGCAAGATCTCCCAAAATGCTTACAGAAAGGCCAAAATTGTCACTGATATCACCACGACCGGTGTTCGAAGGCCCCAGTTTACTTTCCAACGAAGTGATAAGTGGATCAACAAATATAGGATACTCGACTTCCCGCATCCCTACCCGGATTTCGAATCCATTGGCAACCGGGTTCATGCTCGCCGCGAGAAGTCGCTCCGTCGAGTCCCAAACTTTGAGTCCCGTATAAGCAATGAGCGCCTCTCCCGATGCGTCGACAAACTGTAAATCACCCCTTTCGGAAGTAAGATCGAGTTTCTCAGCGCGAACCCCCAAAAGCTCGATTGGAATTACGAGATCGCCCGTTTCTGCATCAACAAACTCAGAAACCTCTCGGGAAATTGTGAATCCATGCTCGAGACCATCGCTGCGATTCTTGTAATACGATTCGAAATCCCCGTGCTTGTAAATCAGTTCCGATCCATCGACTTCGGCGCTTTGAACTGGACGTGAGTTCACAGCAAGCCTCATCTCCGCCCGCCAATCCCGTTGAGCGTATCCAGATAAAAGCGCAACACTTCCATCTTTGCGAAACCGAGCCCTAAGGCGTTGATCGAAGGTCGAAGCCAGAAAGGCGGCTCCAGCATTTTCGGGAAAGGTCTGCTGCCTCTCAGTCAACGGGCGAATCCGACGCCGCGCTTCCTCAAAAGCCCTATTCAAATCTCTTGCAGCTACGGGTGTGTGTTTCGACAACACCTCTTGACGCTGAACCCCAGGATCAAGCGCCTGAGTTTCACGAATCGTGGATGAAATGTCTTCGTCCCGACCTTTGAAAATGTGAGAGCGATGCCAGAGACTAAACAGGAGAAAGCCCGCCATCGAGAGAAGCAGGCAGATTGAGAGGAATCTTTTCTTCATAGAAAACCTTCAAAGCCTGTAGCACAGACCGCCCCAAAATAACATCCAATAGTTCAGGACTGCGGGTCTCGGGTGTCGTAAAAGAGACTTGATCTGAATAGCTTGCCCGAATTGATTGGAGAATCTGTCGCTCTGCCCGGGTGGTGGAATGGTAGACACTGGGGACTTAAAATCCCTTGGCCGCAAGGCCGTGCGGGTTCAAGTCCCGCCCCGGGCACCACTCTGTTCAGCCCTTACCGGGACTTTCACCCATGCGGGTGTTCCGGTTCGCGATGCGCCCGGTCTTGTCGCTTCGCTCGGAACAAGTCCCGCCCCGGGCACCACTCTGTTCAGCCCTTACCGGGACTTTCACCCGTGCGGGTGGTCCGGTTCGCGATGCGCCTCTATCGCTGACACACCGCCCAGCAACTCAAGTCCTATGGAATTCGATACCCGTTTTCCAGCTTCGGTCTTGAATCGATTCTCCCAACAAAAACTCCCGGCAAATCCAGTCCGTGAAGGTACCCCCGGCCTTATGGGTGAGGGGGTAGCCACCTCCGAATCGCGGATTGATATCGGTGATGTATAGTCTACCCCCAACCTCATCGCGGATCACCTGAAAGTTGATCGGACCACGGGCTCGAGCTTGGGTCGCCGCAGCGAAACGAGTCCCTAGTTCGAGCAGATCTGGATCATCGAGCGTGATTCCATGCGAGACTTCACCCTTTCGGGTTTCGAGCCGACGGTGAGGAATGATAGCCCGACATTCGCCGACCGGATCGAAATAGAGGTTGATCGTAAATTCGGGCCCTTGAATCAAGGGCTGCACTCCGTAATCCCCGACTAGCGATCCCAAGGTCGACACTCGCTCAGAGTCGGTTCGCACGATGAAAATGCCCTGAGAGGCTGATCCATAAGTCGGCTTCGCAATGATCGGTCCCCTCAATCTCTGCACGTCATTCTCGGGAGAGAACCAGCCAGGATGAGGAAGTCCCACTTGATCCAACCACAGCGCTGCGGAAGCCTTTCCATGCCAGGATTCGATAAGGGCTCGATCACTCACCAGAATGGACGTTTCTTCAAAGAAATGCTCTCCATTCCAGCGCGCCCATTGAAGCATTTCGGCGTCCCGTGTCGGAACAATCCACGTTACTTTGTGGCGCAGGCAGAATTCACGAGCCCAGGAGAGAAATGCCTCGGAATCAGTCCGAGGTGACAACTCCCAGTGGTCGACCGCCTCAGAAATCTGCAGGCTCTCGGAAGCATCACTAGCCACTAAGCGATTGCGCGAATCTCGCGGAAACTTCGTTTTCAGAGATGCCTTAAAATGCTCGGACAGTGCTTGCTTGCGCCCCAGCGCAGGCATCCAGATGCAGTGCTCAATCGAAATGGATTTCAAGGGCCTCTATACCTCCATCTGCGTTTGATCCTGATCCTTTTCCACCACGGTCCAGAGCGCTCCATCCTGAAAATGCACCTCCAAGCGGCGACCCTTTGAGGCCGCCTTTTTTTCCGAGACGATGCGACCTCGGGTATCTTTCACGAGAGCAAACCCACGCTGCAAAGTCCGATGGGCTGAACACGTTTCGAGGCGTTCGGCTAGGGCATTGACCCGCTCACCGAGTTGCAAAATCCTGGTGATCGGCTCCGCTTGCACCCAGCGCCCTTGAAGGTGATCAACCGAGGTTTTCGATTGTTCGAGGCGACGCTGGACCAAATCCTCGAGTCGTATGGCACGCTCATCCAAGAGCATTTCCATGCGCTCTAAACGGTGCTGTGGGGTGAAGGATTTGAGTCTTTGGGCCTCCAAGTCTAGCCGTTGATCCAGGCTTCGGAGGGCTTGTTTCGTGCCGTGATCTAAACGCTCTTCAAGACTGTCAGCAAGTTGTCTAGAATCGGCAAAGGCACTGGATATGCGCTCTGCGGCTCCACTGGGGGTTTCTGCGCGCCAGTCAGCGGCAAAATCAGTGAGGACAAAATCGATCTCGTGCCCAACTGCTGAGATCTTTGGCAGTGGGCAGGCCGCCAACGCGCGCACCACAGCTTCCTCATTAAAGGCCCAGAGATCCTCCAAGCTACCACCTCCACGAGTCAGCACGAGAAGGTCATAGGCCTTCGAATGGCTCACGCGATCAATCTGCGAAACGATATTAGAAATCGCTTCCGCGCCCTGCACGCGCGCGTTGAAAATGGTGACTTCCCCAACCCATTCTCGTCGCTCTAAGATGCCTAGGAAGTCTTTGATCGCAGCCCCGGTGGCAGAAGTCACCACGGCAATTTGTTTGGGTAAGGGCGGAATCGGTTTTCGATTATCCGGATCAAACAAGCCCTCTTCAGACAGCTTTCTCTTCAACACTTCAAAGCGACGTTGAAGTTCACCCACCCCGTCTTCCTCCAGCTCCTGGACAACAATCGAATAAGTCCCCTGAGGTTCATAAACGGAAAGACGGCCTCTAATAATCAACTGGCGTCCATTCTCGATCATCGCCTTTGCCTGAGCATTTGCAGCAAATTTGAATAAGACCGCCTTGATCTGGGCATCGGAGTCTTTCAGCGAAAAATAAATATGACCGCTCGACTGGCGTCGGAGATTGCTCACCTCTCCGCGGACTCGGACGTCAGGTAAAGAACCTTCAAGTAAGAGCTTTATCCCTTGAGTAAGCTCATTTACTGATACAATGGGAACCTCAGCAGTCATGTTGAATTCCATTCAAATCACAGGGGCTAGCGCCCACGATTTTGGGTTTTTTAGATTTATGATTTGGGATTTAGCTCTTGAGATTTGGTCCGACTAAGGGCTCGACGCACCAGAATCGATACTATCACGATCAATACCACGATTCCTGCCAAGAAGGAAGCCTGCCCGGAGACCAGGGCATCTCCTAAGAGGATCATCAAAATACCGGCCGTCAGACACGAGAGAAAACTCATAATGAGATAGGGGCGCGCGGGAATCTTCAAGATGCCAGACACGACATTTTGTGGTGCAAAAGGAATCCCCGGCGTGAAGCGTAAGACAAAAAGAAACGTCCATACATTCTCCGATTTAGAGAGAAATCGCCGCTTAATATCCAAGGGGTTGAAGAAGGGAATTTTCGCCAACCAAGCCTCAGGCAGTCTTGAGAAGAGCAGATAGGGCCAAATTGAGGCCAAATAAAGCGAGAGCACGCCAAAAAAGACAACCCATACCGGCGGGAGAAACGATCCCCAAACCGCCCC
>JBCCBL010000285.1:0-4132 GCA_039034055.1 Verrucomicrobiota bacterium
CCAATTCGGAAACCGTAGAGCCGGCATTATCAGCCCGACGCTGAGCCCCACTGACCTCACGACGTTTGGTCGTCACCTTTGCCTCAAGCTCATTGAGTTCATTGGCGAGTGGGACTTTTTCTTCTCCGATGCTTGACTGTAAGGCAGCATATTCAGCAAGGGCCTTGTCAAGATCTGCTCTGATGGATTCGGCTGCTTCATCAAATCCCTGGCCTGAGAGCGTTACGGAGCCAAGAGCGATTGATGCGAGTAAGGTGAGAGACTTCATTTCCATGATTAAACTCAGTTAAAATTATCTTTGTTTACCTGACCTACTGGATGGTAACCGGGAGTGGGATGAATTCCGCGAGCTTCTTTCGCTCAGCGATTTCAATCGCGTCAAAAATTCTCTCGGCAAGCAGGTTATTACTTGTCCAAACCCAGCCTTCCGGTGAAGGCGACCCGAATCCAGCAATGGTCAAATCCTCATCGACAAAGAATGCCGTTCCGAGCCCATAAAACATTACCGAATACTCCTTCTCTTCTTCAGCATCGATTTCGAGGAGCAGTTTATGTGTTGTTACCGACGTCTGGAATTTGTCGATTTCCTGCAAAATACCAAGGACGATCAAAGCACGTCGCGGAGCGTCCAAACCACTCTTGCCGTCGCGGGGCAATTTATCCGTCAATTTGCCGATTTCGTCGAGAAGCGGCTCGGGTAGGTAAGGTAGGAGGGAAATGAGCTTTTGTTCAAATCCCGTGACAATCTCGACGAAGCCATCTAGCTGGCTTTTGAGAACCGCGTTTGTTTCATTCAGGCGTTCCCGGATGTCAACTGATTCAGCGCGTTGCTTCTCTGATTCCTCAATTCGTGTTTCGAGCATCTCCAACTCGTCGTTGAGTGATTTGATGGTAGCTTTTAAGATTTCTCTATCGGTCTCCCAAGCAGATTTACTTTCGATAATATCTTTCTTGGTCTGGACAAGCTCGGAAAGCGTACTTCGTGCCTCTTCGACGACAGTTTGAGCTGATAGTCCCGATAAGGTGCATAGCGAGCAGAGACCGGCAATAAGGATTTCTTTGTTCATAAATAGAACGCGATTCATGTTGGTGTAGGTTAAGATCGGAGGATAAATCTTGGTTTTTCAGAAACTAGCGGAAAGCATACCAAGTGATACAAAACCGATTCGGATGAACGGATTGTAAAAAAATGATAAGTTTCATTCATCTCCGGAATTCGCCATGTCGAGATCCATTGTCAATACACGAATTTGAATGTGTTTTCGATTCGCCGGATCTCCCACCCCCTAATGTCACCTAAGTTATACATGCTGGTGATAGCCTTTTTACAGCCCCAAGGCTGAATTCCTCTCACCGAGTTAAATACCGAGAGATTCTGAAGGAATTTGTAATTTGATTGTCGCAAGGTATGAAAACTATTCCGATTCGTGATGACCGTGATCAGATAATTTTTCACATTGCTGCCATCTCAATTTTTCAAGATCGCCTCGCGTCCCATACGCAACAACCCACAAAAAAACCACCAAAGCCCGAAGCTAATGGTGGTTTGCGAAGTGATTTAAAGGGCAAATTTATGCAGGGACACCTGCGGGTTCGCCACCGAAAGACCCATCGTCTTTATTCTCCTTCTTATTTGGTTGCAAAGCAGGAGGTGTGTCCGAGCTTTCGGGTTCCTCGGGCTCTTTCTTGATATGGGTGATCGGAGATTGGATCGATCCGGTTTCGAGGATTTCCATGACATGCTTGCCTTCGAGGGTTTCGAATTCCAACAGAGATTCTGCCAGCGTGTCTAAGGCCGCGCGATTGTCAGTGAGGATCTCAACAGCACGCTGGTGCTCGCCCTCAACAAGGTCATAGATAGCCTTATCGATCTTTCGTGCGGTCTCTTCAGAGTAATTTTGGTTGCGAGAAATCTCCTTGCCCAGAAAAACGTGATCTTGGTTTTCACCGTAAGCAACTGGTCCCATCTCACTCATCCCAAGGTCACAAACCATGCTGCGCGCAATCTTGGTAGCACTGCGAATGTCACCACTGGCCCCACTGGTGATATCCCCAAATTTGATCTCCTCGGCGGCACGTCCACCCATTGCGGAACACATTCGATCAATCATACTCCGTTTGGATTGGTTCAAAATATCCTTTGAAGGTATATAGCTGACGCTTCCGAGGGACTGCCCTCGTGGGATGATCGTCACCTTGTGAACCGGCAACAATTTATCATCAATCACCGCCGAGACAATGGCGTGCCCCGCCTCATGCCAAGCAGTGATCTTGCGATCCTCCTCATCCATCAACTTGCGGCGTTCGCGCCCAAAAGAAATCTTGTCGCGCGCCTCATCAATTTCGAGATGGGTAACTTCTTTCTTGTTGCCTCGAGCAGCTACCAGAGCTGATTCGTTCAAAAGATTGGCTAGGTCTGCACCACTGAAACCAGGAGTATTGCGGGCGACAACCTTGAGGTCGACTCCCTTCGAAAGTGCAATTTTCTTCGAGTGCACATTCAAGATCTCGTGACGTCCATTGAGGTCTGGTAGGTCGATCACCACCTGACGGTCGAAGCGACCTGGGCGAAGCAGCGCATTGTCCAAGACATCGGGGCGATTGGTTGCGGCAATGATGATGACACCCTCGTGTCCATCAAAACCGTCCATCTCGACAAGGAGGGAGTTGAGTGTCTGCTCACGCTCATCATTTCCTCCACCAAGGCCCGCACCGCGCTGGCGACCGACGGCGTCGATTTCATCAATAAAAATAATACACGGCGCATTCTTACGCCCTTGCTCAAACATATCACGAACCCGAGCAGCGCCAACACCGACGAACATTTCGACAAAGTCTGAACCGCTTATACTGAAGAACGGCACCTCTGCCTCTCCAGCAACGGCACGTGCCAACAACGTCTTACCGGTCCCCGGAGGCCCTACCATCAACACACCTTTGGGGATGCGACCCCCAATGCGCTGAAATTTCTTAGGATCCTTCAAAAAATCTACAATCTCAGAAACCTCCTCCTTCGCCTCATCGCACCCGGCAACTTCCTTGAAGGTGATCCGATCCCGGTCCCGTGTAAGCATCTTCGCTTTGCTTTTTCCAAAGCTCATTGCTCCACGGCCCGCATTCCTGAGCTGCCGGATAAAAAGGAAATAAAGGAGCGCGATGATTACAACAAACGGGAGCAGGCCGAAAACCAGCTCCATCACGTAGTTACCACCTGCTTTCTCCCGAAAAACGCTCTGCAAGATAAGATGTTGTTCATCGGTGACTCGCCCTTCTGCACGGAACAAACTACCGCTGACGTCTGGAGACGCTGGGATAAACTCGCCGTCAACCCCAAGCTGCTCCTCGGGGACGAAAGTACCGGTGATCTCCTAATAAAAAACCCCACCCTGAGGGTCTTGAATCATCGTTCCATCCTCAATTTGATTACTCTCCACAGCCGCGATCACCTCGGGGATGCTGAGCACGCGCACCTGCCCCTGCTGCACTCCATTGAGTGACCATACACCGAAGATGGCCGCGAGGATTATGAGCCAAATTACAACTACTTTAGGTTGAAAACGTTCTGGAGGTTGACCACTCCCCCCTGGGGAGGGTTTATTTGAGGGCTTGTTTTCTGACATGAAGAAATGGAAAAGATGCTAAGACGAACTCACAAAATTCTGTAAGTCAATCGCAGAGCGACGTTAGTAGACTCGCGGATTCTCGCCTCTTCTGAAGGTGGCAGTCCGGGAACCCAGATGATGGAATTTGAAACATTAGAGACAATCGGCAGAAAGATTCGTTCCGATAGCGAAATTTTCCTCTGACCAAGAATATCCTTCAGCTTTTTGCTCCCTGGAGCGCCCATCGGATGATAGCGATCTCCGGGCAACCGAAACCTCAAATAACACGTTTTTCGCGAAGACTCTGAGAGATCCACCCAGGCCTCCCGCTGAGGATCGACTTCGCCACGACTCAGCCGCTCACGTAGGCTTGAATCTACCTCAACGGCATCTGCTCGCATAATGGAATGCCCAGGCAGATAGTAATCGACGCCCTCTAACAGCCGAGTGAGTGGGGTTTCATTCAAAAAACGCTCCATAGGCTCAGCACGCATCTGGATTCGCACCGCGTCCTCAATCTTAACTTCCCA
>JBCCBL010000286.1:0-4115 GCA_039034055.1 Verrucomicrobiota bacterium
CATTCGTGGTTCATTTTTGAGCGTTTGGAGGCACGGGTCTTGGTCTTCTAATTCATTTTAACAAGTAGAACTAATAGGATTGCAACTCATGCGAACCGCTTTTGCGCGCTCAAATAGGTGTATCCGCCCTCTTTGAGACGCGCTTTTAGCGCGTCTTCCTCGATATCGTGGCTCTTACAGAGATCTTCAAGGTCGAAATAATCATTGCGCAGGGCGGTATTAACGATTCCGACGAGTAAATGAGGGTCCATGGTGCGGAAATTCTCGATCTCCATCAGATGAGTTCAGCGACGTGTCGATCTCATGCCAAGATTAGAAGTCCGAATGTGGCATCAAAAATACGGAAATGAGCTTTCTCAAGGTTGCCGATCAGATCTCCATGTTTGTAGACCGAAAACCTAATTGTTTTGCAAAAATCGACCTGATTTAGCTCTCGGTGCTGATCGTAAATGTGAAGGTAGAGCCCTCTCCGGGCTTGCTGGACACCTGAATGTTTCCGGCCATTGCCTCTACGTATTCTTTGCAAATTGCGAGTCCCAAACCAGTACCTTGGGTGCGTATATCGCTCAAATCGTCGCCTTGGTCATAAGGTTGAAATATACGCTTTTGTTTATCTTTGGAAATACCTCGGCCGGTATCCTTCACGTCGAAACGGAGAGCCTGCTCCGATTCACTTTGAATCGAAATGTCGATAGAACCCGAATCGCTGAATTTGATCGCATTACCGATCAGATTTGAAAGGATTTGTCGTAGGCGGAGTTCATCGATGATCGGAACCTTCGGAACGTTCTCGTGGACCGTAAAACTTAATTGAAGGCCTTTCACTTCGCAGGCCATCTGAAAAGTGTATTTTAAGGTCTCGATGAGGTTTTCTAGGTGAGTCGGGACACGTCGGATGATTACTTTTCCAGACTCTGCTTTGCCGTGCTCCAGGAGATTGTCGATGAGCACCATGAGCTGGTTGATCGCCCCATCGATCATATCGATACTCTCAGTCTGCTCCGGATCTTTGGAGTCCTCGCGGAGAAGCTGCATGCCGCCTCGAATGCCATTCATTGGCGTTTTGATTTCGTGGGATAAAGTGCTCAGAAACTGATGTTTCTGCCAGAACGCGCGTTCCACTTGCTTGGTTTTCGCCTGAAGCTCTCGGTTGAGGTTGAAGCGATCTATGGCGGCCCAAATCGTGCGGTGGAGTAGCTGTGGAATGGCTTCTTCGTAAATGATGTAATCCTGGGCTCCTTGGCGTATCGCCTGCCGCGCCACGTGTTCGTGCTCCATCGGGGTCAAAACGATCAAGGGATGTTCGGCCGAAAACTGAACGATGCGCTTGAAGGCTTCTTGGGCGTTCCCCGCAGATGTGTCCAAATCAACAAAAATCAGATCCCAGCGCTCGGAATCGAGACGTTCGCTCGCCGTTTCAAGATCGTGCGCACATTGGAATTCGAAATCACAGGAATGGGTCGGTGGGAGGAGATGTCTCAGATCCTGAAATCTCTCGAGATTTTCCTGAATTACGAGGACCTTAATGATCGAGCTGGTGCTCCCCGCAGCCTCCCCAAGGCTATTTGAATTATCGGCAAGCGACTGGTCGGAAGCGTCGGAGAGTGTCTCGCTCTCCGGATCGGAGTCCAGAGGCGAATCGGGAATTACAAAATGAGAACGTGATTGTGCCAAGGTATCGAATTGGGTGGTTGACCGCTGCTAGAATTCGCCCGGGCTGTAGCGATCTTGAATAATAATACGCTTATCTCAAAAACCCTCGATTGTGGACTGTTGACTTCGGAGCAAGCGCTTACAGCGTTCGCGGCATGGCGGCACTTGAGATACGCGGGCTATGGCTAGATTTTAACCACAATACGGTATTACAAAATATCCATTTGACGGTGGCTTCCGCGGAGATCGGGGTGCTCCTGGGTCCAGGGAATTCCGGCAAGACTTCGCTTTTACGAGGCATTGCCGGAATCGAAAAAGTCGCGCGAGGGAGCATTCATCTCGGAGATCGTGAAGTCTCGAAGCTCACGCCAAGTCAGCGCAATCTGAGTTTGCTGAATCAAAACAGTGCACTCTTCAGTCATTTATCCGTGGCGAAAAATGTCGCGATGGCTCTTCGGGGAGTCATGCACTCTGAGGAAGCCATCGGGGATCAGGTAAATGCGAGCCTAGAATCCCTCGAAATTGCGGACGTAGCTGACCGAAAACCGCATCAGTTATCTGGAAGTGAACACCAACGTGCAGTCCTTGCGCGTGCGATTTTGAGCCGATCAGACTGCCTTCTGCTTGATGAGCCCTTTGCCGGCCTTGATCGCCGGCAGGCCTTCAAGCTGCTCGATCTCGTGAATCAAGCCTGCAAGGAGCGATCCATTCCAGCCCTCATTGCGACCCAGGATACCGAACTTGCTCTCGCCGGTGCGGATCGAGTAAACGTCATTTCGCAGGGCCAAATTCTGCAAAACGACACTCCCGAGAGTGTCTACAGGCGTCCACGCTCATCTGCAGTCGCTAGCATCGTCTGTCAGGCAAATATCTTGGATGGCAAAGTCATCAGATCGGAAGCCGGAGTGGTCTTAGTAAACACTGCCCTTGGAGCCCTCGCTGGAATCCCCGCCGATCCAAATGGAGTCTATGCATCGGAGGACCGGGTAGAGATCGCGATACGCCCTGAATCGATTCAACTGGACTTGATGGGGCCGGAGGAAAATGCCTTCACCATCCGCATCCAGGACGCGTGTTATCTTGGATCCTATGTAAACCTAAATATAGACTCCAATTCTACACCGCTGCGCGCTCGCGTAACCAATCCGCCCAGTTTGCAACAATTTGCTCCAAATACTGAAATGGTTGGATGGGTGGATTGCGACGATGTGGTTGTCATGAAAATTGAGGCGGATTGACCCGAGCTTAATCGATCGTCACGCGAAGGACTCACTCCTAAAAGATCTGCTTCGTCAGGACAGCGCGTTGGTCTACGAGAAAATTCGAACAATTTGCAAACCAGCCCGTTTATTTGAATAAATCGAGGGCCTCTGGCAAGATGGTTGGTGGCAAGCTTCACACCTTCCAGAATCGCCGGTCTCGAGCGTTTACACAGTTTCCTCCCGAAAGCGGGGACGACCTATGCACGCGAGCGGAATTACGATTTTGGTCAAGGTAGGCACACTTCAGTTTCATGCTTATCTCCATGGATTCGGGTGCGCAGTATTACTGAGGAATCGATCGTCAAAGAAGTCTTGGCGAATCATTCGCTTGAGAAAGCCGAAAAATACATCCAAGAAGTGTGCTGGAGGACCTATTGGAAAGGGTGGCTACAGCAGCGACCCGTGGTCTGGGCACAGTACTTAGAAGGGGTCCAAGAGGCCAAATCGAGGGTTTCTGGAAACCGCAAATATCGACAGACACTCGAGGCGAATTCGGGGTATGCCAGCATAGACACCTGGGTGCGTGAACTTGTCCAAACGGGCTATCTGCACAACCACGCTAGAATGTGGTTCGCTAGTATTTGGATTCACACGCTCAAGTTGCCATGGGAGCTTGGAGCCGCCTTTTTCATGGAGCACCTCCTCGACGGTGATTGCGCGAGTAACACCTTGAGTTGGCGCTGGGTTGCAGGCCGGCAAACATTGGGCAAGGCTTATGAGGCGCATCCAGAGAACATCCATAAATACACCGAAGGTCGTCTCGGTGGAGGGGAAATCTTCGCTTCGACTATGCTCCCAGTGGAGCCACTTCCAGCGCACCCGAAACCGATGAACCTGAGATCCCTGCCGATACCCCAACTCCGGGCCAGAATGGGTCTATTACTATGCGAAGATGACGTGCGCAGTTGGGAGTTATTTGAAGATCCCGGTTTATTTGAAGCAATGGCGTCTATTTTCCCAGCAAAGGTCTATCATCAGCACGGAATCCAAGAATCGGTCATTTCGTTTCGAAAGAATCTGCTTAAAGAGTCGGCAGCTCAATCGGGACTCTCAGAAGACTGTATTTGTTTTATCGAACATGAAGCTTGAAAATTATCAGATTCAATCTACCGGACTCTAAAAGCAACGATTTTAATTTGCCAGTTTTATTGACACCATCTCTCATTTTTACGCTAACCTGATGCAGTTTCTGCGGCCCAG
>JBCCBL010000287.1:0-4109 GCA_039034055.1 Verrucomicrobiota bacterium
ACGAAACCTAATTCTTTGGCGGTAAATGCGCGGTCAATAGGCAGGGTAGTTCCGGCAATCGCACCTGATCCGAGAGGGCATATGTTCGCTTCGTTCCAGGCTTGGGTAAATCGGATTCGGTCGCGATCAATCATTTCAACGTAGGCCAAGATATGATGCGCCATGGATACAGGCTGCGCACGCTGGAGGTGAGTGTAGCCGGGGATAAATACGTTTTCGCATTTGGCGGCAAAAGTCAGGAGGGCTGCCTGAAGTGCCTCGAGTCCTGCAATGATTTCCGAACAGGCACTCTTTAGGAAAAGCCGCATATCTGTCGCCACCTGATCGTTTCGACTGCGGGCGGTGTGGAGTTTAGCTGCTGCCGAGATTCGTTGAGTCAAGGCCTGTTCGATATTCATGTGCACATCTTCGAGGGTGATGTCCCATGAAAACGTACCTGATTCGATTTCTAATGAAATCTCTTTAAGGCCTTCAAGAATTGAGGCGAACTCGTCATCAGTGATGAGTCCAACATGAGCTAACATTTTGGCATGTGCAGTACTGCCCTGAATATCAAAAGGGGCTAGACGTGCATCGAAGCTTACGGATTCACTGAATGTTTGCATCAGTGCTGAAGGTCCTTTTGCGAAGCGCCCTCCCCAAGTTACTTGCTTTTTTGTGTCTGCCATAAGGGCCGAATGGTCCGAGTAAATGCGGGCTTGGCAACGCTTGAATACAGAGAGTTATCAAGATCTCGGGTATATCACCTAGAGCTACTACGTGGACGCTGCATTGTTTTTACGGGTAAGCTTTTCCATGAATACGCAACCGGCGGGATGGGAGAAAAATGGGGTTTGGTATATTATTTTCCGCATCAACAGGAAACTGTCTGCCAACCTTAAAACCACCTGCTCAGTATGACTTATACATTTAATTTTGCCGAAGGACGCTTTTTGATCGTTCCAGACCGAGACGAACCCCGATTATACAATTTGGTCTGGGAAGATCGTGCGGATGCGAAGACCTTGCTCAATAGAGTTGCTGGAATTTTCGCTTTTCAGGCAGTCGTAACACAAGACACTGGATTTCAGTTTTGGGATCACCTCCCTGATGAAACAATCCCTGCTGAAATCTATGATTTTAGCCTCTGGGAAGAACATCGCTCTTTCGCAATCCACGCAGAGAAAATACTCGAAGCTGTCTAAAACAAATTTCTGAGCAATCAGACCTCCAGCAGATCAGACATAGCAACAACCCCCCTCATAAGGACCGGTGAGCCGGTCTACCCCAACGTGTCTCGCGATGGCAAAGCCTCGGAGACTAGGTGTAAAAAGAGCGCATCCGGGCAGGGATGCGCTCTTTTTCGTTTTTTTAAAAGGATCGGCTGAGTTAGGGATTCACTCCTACGAGTTCGCATTCGAAAATGAGAGCGTCGCCTGGTTTGATGACTCCTCCAGGACGCGGATTGTCTCCATATCCCAGTTCTGAGGGGATGTAGATTGTAACTTTACCGCCAGGTGCAATCTTCGTGAGCCCTCCGGAAAAGCCTTTGATGACACCGGTCATCGGGAATGTCGCGGGTTCTCCTCGGTCATAGGAGCTATCGAACTGGGTGCCGTCGATCAAGGTGCCTTTGTAATGAACGTTGACTGAATCGGCCATGGTAGGCTTGGCCCCTTCACCTTCCGAGTCGACTTTGAAGTAAAATCCGCTCTCGTCTTTCTCAACGCCCTCTTCAGTGGCAATCTTTTCAAAGAATGCAGCCATTTCTGAGCGGCGTTTCTCGAGTCCGCGCGATGTGATCTGATTTTGACGATCCGTGAGAAATTTCCTTACGTCAGGCAGTTCTGCGCGGATCGTGGCATCTGATTTATCGGGATTGATGCCATACTTAATGCCTTCGGCGATTAGAGCAATTTCCTCATCTTCGAATTCTAGAGCGGCGAGTCCCGACTGGATCGCGAGCATGTAGCCGATAGCTTTGCAGGTAATTTCGCTCGGAGGGACGAGTTCGCTTCCAGAGTTTTTAGCTTTGAATCGATCATTCATATACTGAGAAGTCGTTTGGAGATTCGATGAGATTTCCTCCGAAGGATCACCACCCTTTGCATATTCCTGAAATGACGCGATTACGGCATCATATTCAGAGGGTGCGAATTCGAGGGACCGGATGTAGGCGATTGAGAGGAGGGCGCCGGCTCCTTTGAGATCCGAAAGCTTTTCTCCGGCCAATGCAGAACTTTCGGCGGTGATCGTCGATGCCTCCATGGGTTCTTGGGCGAAACTTGCTGTTGAAAGAGCGGAAAGCAAAACGGCCGAAGCCAGTAACTTGCACGGGGTCTTAGAGTCTATCATTGGGTCTTTGGATTTATAAATAAGCGGTAGAGGCTGAGTAGCTTGTCGATGAAACACAACATCAAACCTGAGCTGTGGGGCTCAGGTTCCATGATACGCTCTACTTTTTGGCGATCGGCCCTTGAAATGAAGACCTGCCTTATGATGTCTGGGAATGTATTGTCTCTAGCGGCGAGTTGTTTTTGCTAGGTGCTCTAGCTTCCCGGAGATTGGACGTGACCGGCTTTTCTACACAGACGGGCTAAACGCGGAACAGAGAGCAGCCAGTTCCCTACTTTTCAGCTTTGGGTGCGGCTGGATTCTCTTTTGCCTTGGCGGCGAGAGCTTTGCGGGTGCGTTCGTTTACTTCTTTCTCAAATTCAGGATCCTTGAGCGCTCGTTTCACATATTCCTGGGTGGTCTGGTGTCTTGCTTTCTTACCTTCGGCGGCCTTGATGACCTTCTGGGCGGACTCTTTCTCCTCAGGGCTCATGAGTTCCCAAAGAAGGATGCGAGCTTGTTTGTTGAATTCTCTCCGGCGCGCAAGGTATTGCTCCCGCTTTTTCTTTTTTTTGGATTCTTCGAGCTTCTCAAGCTCGTCGATTCTTTTTTGTAACTCAACTTTCTCCTCAGGGCTCAATTTTGCGAGCTTGTCGATAGTGTCGCTGATTTTAATGAGCTGCTCGGGGGGTAGGCTTAGGATTTCTTCGAGAGTCATTTGTCGCGCCTCAAGGATCGTCGAATCTGGTTTTCCGGGCGCCTCGACTTGATTCGGAGATACCGTTTCCTTGGGCTTTGTGGAGACTCTCGGCGGCGGCGGCGCAGTCGGAGCCTTTGATGGTGGCCTTAGATTCGGTGGCGGCGGTGGGATGTGCGTGGGCGGAGACGGACGCGGCGGCACCTCATCGCTGGGATCAGTGACATCCTGCGCGATGAGTGGGAACGATACAGTGATTCCCAAAAAAATACTGATCAGGAAGTTGCCGGAATTCATTTATGTAAACAGCGCCTAAAGTTCCCATAAATCAAGACTCGAGGAGAATATTGATGTCAATCAACAGAGGCTTCTCGAAGAGAGGATCAATACTGGGCAAGCTGTCTGGTGAATCTAAAAGGCTTTCTATCGAATTGAGCGGAGTCTCGTCGACGAATTCGGGATCTTGATAGTCCAGGAGAAAAGGGTTTGTCTCAGATTCCGATTCGAAAGTAATGTCAGTTGTCCCAGAGTGTGGTGTGTAAACGATACTCAGTCCTACCGCGATCGCAACAGCTGCCGCTGCAGTGAGGACCCCGCTCATCCACTTATGGGTGCGTGACCACGGGCCGACGACATATTTTGATTCGCGCGCTTGATTGACGACCCGAGATGTGAAGTCTTCTGATGGGACAACCTGTTTAGCCAGGAGGGAATCAATGACTTCTTCGACCTCTGACTGATTTTCTGGATGATCGTTGGTTTGCTGGCTCATGTGGTGAGAAGGTTTTGAAGGGATGCTCGGAGCTTTTGGCGAGCCCTGAATATCCATGTTTTCACTGAGCTTTCGGAGGCATCCATGATCCGGGCGATTTCCTCATAGCTCAGTTGCTGTTGCTTTAGAAGCAGGATTGCTTCCCGATGTTTGGGAGGAAGCGCTTCCAATGCATTTGAGAAGGCTTCTTCGATCTCAAATAAATGTTGTTTGTTGGATTGGTCACTTTTAACAGAACGCAGATCGTGGGGGTCTACGAGCTCGAGGGGTTTGCGGGTGGATCGACGATGCTCGTTGATTAAACGTCGGCGAGCGATCGCGAATAGA
>JBCCBL010000288.1:0-4070 GCA_039034055.1 Verrucomicrobiota bacterium
CGCCTTGAAAAAGGCGAGACGGAGTCTCGTGACGCATTTGAAGTTTTGGATGAAATCCGCCAGAAGTATGCCAAGAAAGATTGAGCTGATCAGTGAGGCCCAAGTCGATCTTTTGGGAGCTGTTGAATATTACGAAGACCAAGTTGAAGGTCTCGGACTCGATTTTGAGCAGGAAATCCGCAGCGCTTTGCGAATTATCCAGCAGAGTCCAGAGATGTGGCCGAAGCGACATCAAGATGTCAGATGGTATCGCGTCGAGCGCTTCCCGTATGTGATCCACTACAAACTGATGAATGATTGCATCAAAGTAATCGCAGTGGCTCACACCAGCCGCCGACCTGATTACTGGAAGAAGCGAAAATCCTAATTTTTCCTTTAGTTGCTTCGCAAAAATGGTCGCTTTGTTAGAATCCTTTGCCCTACAAAATGACACCTCGGAAGTTAAAACCCATGTCGGGGATTTTTTGACGAGAGGGGACCGCGGAAGATGACACGGGGAGAATTGTCAGGAGCGCGTGAATCGCTTGATCTGAAAGATGATAAAAACAATAAAGACTCCCCAACGTCATCTGCTGCTTCTTCCGATATCAAGATTCCGAGGGGATGACACAGCTCGTTATCGGTGGTTATAAGGTCGCAACCCATTTGGTGACCGGAGTGTTTGACGTAATACAAGGACTGAATTGTCGGATTCGTAAACCAAGAAACACTCAAAATCAATCTGCAGAAATCGGATAAATCTGTGGATAGATCGTATTTGCAAACCCTCGGCCTTAGTCTTGCTTGGTAAACTTATGAAACTCGCCCAAACCCTACCCTCCATCGCCTCGGCGTTTCTGATTTTCATTTCCTCCTCACAGGCGCAGACCGAACTCACCGGGGAGATCGAAGGGGCCAAATACTCCATCATGATGCCTGAAACGCCGGTGGGAAAAGTCCTGCTGTTGGCCCATGGGTATCGACCCCTCAACCTCCCGATGGAGGCCAACGTAGGAGTCAGCCACAATCTGTATAATCGACTCGTCGAGCAAGGCTGGATCGTCGCAACATCAAGCTATCGACGTAATGGATGGATTATGGAAGATGCCGCGCAGGATATGCTTAATCTCTTCGAGTTGGTATCTGCAGCGACCCAGGGAAATCCAGGCGATGCCTATCTGATGGGCAATTCTATGGGGGGCGGCGTCTCGACCCTACTCGCGGAGCAATCCGACACACCCTTCAAAGGTGCCCTAGCTCTGGGTGCCTATCTCTTCGGCCCGATTGAGCCCGAACAATCAGTCTCAGACAAAATCGGTGAGCATTTTTCCCTGACTCCGAAAATTCCGATTCTCTATCTGACGAATACCTCCGAGCTTGCCGGCCCAGAGACTTACATTGCCCAGGCCACCGAGGCGACTGTCGAGCCGGTCCTATGGAAAGTCCATCGTGAAGGACATGTGAATCTCAACGAAGCCGAGCTAGAGTCGGCACTCATGGCGCTAGTGAACTGGTCCGAAGGTGGAAAGATCGAAGCCGACAAAGATGCGACCCTTTTGCTCAACCCACCCTCGACTGCCCAGTTTGAAAAGGGCTCGGCACTGGGTCGCGCGATTCGGCTCGTCGAGGTCTATGGCAACGCAATCTCTAGTTTCGTTCGCAAAGATATGGACTCTCTCGGGATCGAACTCGGGGACACCTACCAACTGACGGCTAATGGGCAAACCGTCCCCGTTTTGATGGGTTCCAACTACAATGACGTGCCCGTCGGCGACTGGGTGAGCTTCTGGGACGCCGATGGCTACCTGCTCATCTGCCGCAATTACCGAAACGCAGTCGAATCCCTCGGACTCACTCTAGACGCCGCTATCACCATCTCGAAATGATTAGGCCACGCGCACTATTGACCACTTACCTGGACCTGGGAGCGCACCACCGCCAGTCTTTGGCGGAGGGCTTCGATCTCTGATTGGATCCTCCTGAGCTGAACCGAAGTCTTGTCACTTGAAGAGCCGCTGACTTGCAACACCTCGATGTCTTTGATAATACGATCCGCCTCATCACGCTTGCTATTGAGGAAGGCCCACTCGCTGGGACTGAGAATCGGAAGCTCTTCCATATAAGCGCGATCTGGCTTTGACAGGGTATCGATGTAAATCGTGTGTTCTTGCTGGGTATCCAGGCGGTTGGCATAGATGCGATCAACGGTGCGCGCAAAGACTGTAAATTCAGCAGTGCGCCCAGTGGAGTCAGTCAGGGCTCGATTGAACGGATAGACCCCAAATATGAGCCATTCATGGGGATTCTCATCGCCGTCGCTCGAAGCAAAACGGACCGTTTCCGATGCAGACGGAGGCCGATCAGACTCTTGCGGTCTCCACAAGGGGCGGCCCAATTCGTAAATGAGATAACCGGCTCCAGACAGGATGGCGAGGAGGAAGAGGAGGCCTATGAAGCGATAGAACATTTTCGAGAAAACGCGGAGAGTTGATCCATTTGGGAATCAATTCGAACAGGATTTACCCCCCACTTTTCTTTCAGTAGAGCGTAAATCCTGGCAATCATTAAAACTGCAGCAGATCGCAGATTTTTACTCGATGGGAACGGGGACGCTCCGTTCATAAAGCGAACGAGCCTGCTTCACGAGATCGAGGAATTCCGAACGTTCCACATCAGGACGGCTCGCGAGCGATTTCCTGATTCGATCAATGAGAGCATCCCAAGAGGCGTCCGGGGCATTCGGAGATCCCCGCAGCAGCAGGCCGAATTCAGCAACGCTCGAGACAAACTGCAGATCTGCGCTGAGGCGATCCGAAGGCTCTTGGGCATTAACCACCGTTGATAGGAGCTTAGAGGTATCGCCATCCGGAGCCTTGTAGCGTAGTTTCACCGTGAGCAGCTCATTTTCAATTTCCGCGCCGCTTGAGCTTGGCTGTGGATCGGGCTGATATTTCAAGGCATCGACCGAGGGCAAGCTCTGCTCGGATTGAGTCCCTGTTCGGATAATCTCATACAATGCCGTAACTGAGTGCCCAGCCCCGATTTCTCCGGCGTCTTTGGTATCGTCATTGAAATCCTGATGCGCAAGAGCGCGATTTTCGTATCCGATCAATCGGTACGCCTGAACTTGAGCAGGATTGAATTCGACTTGTATTTTTACGTCTTTGGCGATCGTTATGAGCGTCCCGGTGAGGTCTTTGCCGAAGACTTTCTGAGCTTCTGCAAAGCTGTCAATATAGGCATAGTTGCCATTACCCTTATTGGAGAGGGCTTCCATTTGACCGTCCTGATAATTTCCCATTCCGAAGCCACAGATCGATAGAAAGACGCCACTCTTCGCTTTTTCCTCAATGAGCCGTGTCAACTGACCTCGATCACTCATGCCCACGTTGAAATCTCCGTCTGTGCATAGAATTACGCGGTTGTTGCCTCCCTCGATGAAGTGCTGTTGGGCGACTTGGTAAGCGAGCTGAATACCCTGCGCGCCGTTCGTAGAACCCCCCGAGGCAAGATGGCTCAGGGCATGTTCAATGGTCTCGTGATTATCCGCGGTGGTCGAAGGCAGGGCCAAGCCACTGCTCCCGGCGTATGTGACAATCGCTACGCGATCCCGCCTGTCGAGTTTTTGCACAAGCTCAACGAGGGCTTTTTTGACCAGGCCAAGTTTGTTCGCAGAACTCATCGAACCCGAGACATCAATCAGGAATACCAGATTCGAGGCCGAGCGTTCGCTCCACGGGATTTCATAGCCCTGCAATCCGATTCGCACCAGTTCATGCTGAGAAGCCCAGGGGGCCGAGACCAGATCCGTGGTCACTGAAAAAGGCGGAGGGGCGTGGCCTATTTTTTCGGGCGCATCGTAATCATAATCGAAATAATTTATAAGTTCTTCGATACGCACCGCATCGGGCGGCGGTATTTGCCCATTTCGTATGAAACGGCGCACATTCGCATAGCTCGCGGTATCTACATCAATCGAAAATGTGGATAGCGGGGCCGTGAAGGGTGATTGGAATTCCTTCTCCTGGATGCGATCGTAGCCCTCGCGATTGAAGGGCTCGATCTGCGGCAACGGTTCGGAGAAAAACAAA
>JBCCBL010000289.1:0-4058 GCA_039034055.1 Verrucomicrobiota bacterium
AGAAAATCGCACGGGCCGGCGAATAACAAGCGACCCTTCTCGGCGGCTTCGGCGTCTGGCTCTGGCGCAATTGCGAACATTACAAAAGTTCTACCAGATCGCCCAATGCATCCAAGCGAGCATAAAAAGGGTCAGAACTGCTTGCGGGTCACCCAAACTACTCAACACTCCGAACAAGATCTCCAAAAGAAGGATGACAAAGGGGAGTATCGCTGCGAGGGTCTTTTTCATGGAAGGGCGCGGGATTAAGAAGCGGTCTTTTTTCGTTTTCTCAAAAGCCGGACCATCGTCAAGGTCGGGGTCTCAATCGATTTCGTATGAATGTGCGAATGGCTTCTGAGTCAGGTTCGACTCTATAATTCGTAATTTCTTTAGACTTTAGAGCTTCAAGGCTAGCCGCAAGGGGTTCGGATCCAGTGCCCGTTTCGACAACTTCAGGAAATTTTGCGGGATGAGCGGTCGAGAGGATGATACTCGTCTTGCCTGGATCTAGATCCTTGAATCCGCACGCCGTATGTGGGTCGACGGTGTAGCGGTATTTTTCGAAAACAGTTTTGATAATACCGGGGATCTCGGAGTCTTGGGTCCGTGAGCTTGAGAAGGTACTGCGATCAAAGTCTTCGAACACATATTTTCCAGTTTCTCGAAAGGTTTGCATGACTTCGCGGACGCGCGCCGCATTTTGTTTCTCGGCAAAATAAACAAAACGTTCAAAATTTGAAGCTACCTGGATGTCCATAGATGGGGCGTAGCTAGGTTGAACCACCTCAGTTTGATAAGTGCAGCTTGAGAATAGACGGTGTAAGATATCGTTTTGGTTGGTCGCAATACGGAAGGAACCGATCGGCACGCCCATTTGCTGAACGAGCCACCCCGCCAGAATGTTTCCAAAATTTCCAGTAGGAACTACCCATTCAAGGTTGTCCGAAGCCTGGATTGCATCGGGGAGTCGGAAATACGCATAGAGATAGTAAACGCACTGAGCAAGAATCCTGGCAATGTTGATCGAATTGATCGTGGTCAAGCCCACCTCGCGGCGAAAATCGGCATCGGCGAAGACGTCTTTGAGTGCATATTGGGCATCGTCAAAGGAACCCTCGATGGCTATCGGGAATACATTGGTAGCCCCAGTGCAGGTCATTTGGCGTTCTTGGAGCGGAGAAATGCGGCCATTCGGATACAAGATAAAGACATTCACCCCTGTCTTCCCCATCAATCCCTGGATTGCTGCAGCTCCCGTGTCTCCCGAGGTCGCACCGAGAATGGTGACGGTACGTTTCGACATCTTTACCTGATACTCGATCAATTGACCGAGGAATTGCATAGCAAAGTCTTTAAAGGCAAGGGTCGGCCCGTGAAACAATTCTAGGGCGTAAGTGTTCTCGTCGAGTTTGGCAAACGGTGCGTATTCAGGATGGTCGAACGATTGGTATGCACGGTACGCCATTTCACTGATGTGGCCAAACTCAATATCGGTCGCGAATACCTTGAAGAAAGCAGCGCAGAGGTTTGGATAATCAAGATTTCTCCATGATTGATAGCGCTCCCCAAGATTGGGTAGGGACTCGGGAATGAATAAGCCGCCATCGGGCGCCAAGCCGGCAGCGACGACCTCGGTGAAGGAATGGGGCTCTGTCTGTCCGCGCGTAGAAATGAATTTCATGGTGGGCGTGAATATCCTTCTTTCCAGGCTTAGGAGCCGAGTTCAAATGCGTCATGAGCGGCACGCACGGCATCCTCGGCCTTATCAAGATCAATCCCAACCGAGATTTTTATCTCTGAGGTGCTGATCAACTGGATGCTGATTCCGCTCGTAGCTAAGGCATCGAAGAAACGCGCAGCGACGCCACTATGCGATTTCATGCCGATCCCGACTACAGAAATTTTCGCGATGTCAGAGGCAATAAACTCAATCTCGTCGGTGCTGCCAAAGGCATCTTTCACCGCTTTTTCGGCACGGTAGACGTCGTCGCGAGGCACTGTGAAGGTCATATTGGCCTTTCCGCCACGGCCGATATTTTGTACGATCATATCGACGATGACGCCATCTGCAGCAATCGCTTGGAACAAGGTTGCGGCCGTTCCCGGACGATCGGGGAGGTTGGTGACCGTGATTTTGGATTGGTTTTTGTCTACGGAAACGCCACTCACGAGGACGTCTTCCATCGATGCGACTTCTTCTTTCACAAGGGTGCCTGGGTTGTTGTTAAAGCTCGAGCGAACTTCGAAGGGAACTTTGTATTTTTGGGCAAATTCAACGGCGCGTGATTGCATCACCTTAGTGCCACTGCTAGCCATCTCAAGCAGTTCCTCGTATGCAATCTCGTTTATCTTCTTTGCGTTTGGAACAACACGGGGATCTGCGGTGTAGATTCCGTCCACATCGGTGTAAATCTGGCAGAGGTCCGCTTTTATGGCCTCAGCAATAGCAATCGCCGAGAGGTCGGAACCTCCTCGTCCCAAGGTAGTTATATGACCATTTTGGTTCATGCCTTGAAATCCAGCGACAATGACCACCGATCCGCCTTCGAGTTGCTCATCAATGTCGCCACCTGAAATATCGACGATCCGGGCCCGGGTGTGAGCGGGGTCGGTCAGAATGCCCGCTTGGGCGCCCGTTCGCGATACAGCCGGAATCCCGAGGGTATGGAGCGCCATTGCGGTGAGCGCGATGGTCTCCTGTTCGCCGACCGAAAGGAGCATGTCCATTTCGCGCTCAACCGGTTGTGGATTAATGGCCTTGGCCCGGGCAATGAGTTCATTGGTGACTCCAGAGCGTGCCGATACCACGACCACGACCTGGTTGCCAGCGTCGTAGCAAGCCTTAACGCGATTCGCGACGCGTTTTATGCGATCTACATCACCGACTGAGGTGCCTCCGTATTTCTGGACGATTCGTGCCATTGTGACTTAAAAAGTGTGCGAAAATGAGAGCCGATACACGCGAGGGCAAGCGGGGATTATTGAAAAGATTGGAGTGCTTCTAGAATGCACCGTGTTTCGCTTGGGATTGCGGCGAATTCGGGAAACCGCGCTGAGAGTCCAGATAGTTTTTCTCAGTAAGGTCGTCTTGTCAGTTGATAAATGCGTTAGAGTGCGTATGGATTTCCGGCGTAATCTGAACCAATAACCCAGAAAACGATCAACTACATGAAAAAATTAATACCTCTGTTCGCCGCCATCGCCTTCACGTTTGCCAGCACTCTGCAGGCTGCTCACCACAAGGATATGACTCCAGATACGCTCATCCACGTGGTAACGGTGACTTGGAAACCAGAAGCCACTGAAGCACAGATTCAGGCTGCTTTAGATGGCGTTGTAACCCTTGGAAAAGCCTATGATGGAATCACGCGCGTATGGACCAAAACCGTGAAAGCACAAGGTGAGCGCACACATGCATTCGTAATGGAATTCAAGAGTGAAGCAGCGCTTGAAGCATATGCCGGTAGTGATGCTCAGAAGGCGTGGTATGAGGTTTATATCCCTTACCGTCAACGCAGCACGACTTTCGACATTACCAACTAATATCTGGCATCAGTATATTTGGAAAGAGGCTCTCTATCGCAGAGAGCCTCTTTTTTTGTCTCATGTATCCCAGATTGGAAATTAAGGGTAGTTTTGTAGGCACGAAGAAGGCAGGAATCCGCATCTTTTGCTCATAACGGCTCGAGGAATCCTCGAGAATATCGGCATCGACGAGGCTTTTTGAGGGTAGCTAGATTTAAAGGATGGCGTGACTCGTTCTGGTCCGTTCAGTGCTGGGGTCTTCTTATGAAAGTTAACACTCTTCTCTATTATATATCCACCGGCTTAATAACCTTTTTTCTCGTCGCTGGTGCATTCACCTATCTTTCAGGAAGTGAGCGGATACAGGTGGCGTTTAGCAATGAAATGACGGATGGTTACAATGCTATAGGATTCCCGGCTTGGTTGATCGTCCCCATGGCCATCATGAAACTCGCGGGAGCATTTGCGCTCTGGGCACCGATGGTCCCGAAATGGCTTCGTGAATGGGCGTATGCTGGCATATTTTTCAATATGTTTTTAGCGATTGGAGC
>JBCCBL010000290.1:0-4031 GCA_039034055.1 Verrucomicrobiota bacterium
CGTTGCCAGATTTCGACTATTCGTTTTCGCGCGAAGTTTTGCGGCAGCACGGCAACATGAGTAGCCCCTCGGTGATGTTTGTCTTGAAGAAAATGCTGGAGGCGGAGACTGGTGGACGCAATTTGATCGATTTGACGGCCTTTGGAGCTGGATTCACGGGGCATATGGCTCGGCTCAGTCGATAGTTGCGGAGTCGATTTTCGCGAATACCGGTAAACCGGATGATTCGAGTTCAGGCCGGGAGAGCCGAGTCGAATTATAACAGTGCCATGGCCCTTGCTAAGCGCTCAGTTGCTGGTTCTTATCCTCTGCCGTCTTGGATGCATATCTTTCGCGACGTCAGCGTGGTACTCACGTCTCGAGTCGAGGATTGGGAAAGCCTGGAGTCAACACTTGAGGCCCTTCGCAAAACGGAGGCTCCGTGGAAGGAAATCCTTGTGGTGGGCCGCGGTCGCGAGGTTTTTAAACTGAGGAGTTTCGAAGAGCGGTTTCAACGGGTCAGAGTCTTGAGTTCTGGTGACATATCTGAGATTGCATCTATCAACCAAGGATTCGTTGCGGCAAAGGGTAAATGGATCTTGTTTCTAGAAGCCAACTGTTTGCCGGATGTTCCCTCGTGGGAGGGTTTGTGCCGGATTCTCACTACCGAGCCTGAGGATGATTTGATCTCGTTCTCAGTTTTGAGGCAGGCGCGCGAGAATTTACGCCAGCTAAATCGGGCCTCTTTGTTGGATGCGGGAGCCTTCAAACAGGCGGGGTTTTTGATGAATCGCTCAAGCCTCGAGACTATCGGTGGATTTGATGATGAGTTGCCTTACATTGCTTCTGAATCGCATTGGGTAGCCCGAGTGATTCGAGCTGGTGGGAGTATTTTGCAGTGCCCAGAGGCTTGTATCATACAGGACGCTGTGGGTATTCTTGAGTCGAATCGCTCCCAAGCTTTTGAGATCTGCTGCAATCAACTCTTGTTGATTTTGCGTTACGCTCCGATTCAAAACTGGAAGGACCATTTTCGCCGGAGGATTCGCGATATCCTTGTCTATTCGCTGCTCCATCGCACCCCGGTTTATTTCCGGGCCATGCGGCACGCGCTGAAACTTTGGGCCGAAAATCCTGAGAAGATTAAACGCTTGTCTGATGTCCAGTTTCGCAAAATGACCCTGGATTGGATGACTCCCTACGGATTTATTGGATAATGGCAGAGAAGCAAAACAGTGCTCAGAAGGTCTTATTGATTCGCTCGGTTGCGGTAGAAAAAATGGATGGCGCGCTGGATGCCTGTAGCCTTCGTTGGCCAGATAAGGATATTGTAGTGATCACGGATTTCGCCGGTCATCCTGAGTTAATGGCGGATTCGCGGGTGTCCGATGCCCTAGTGCCGAATGAGTTGGCGAATGGATTTCAAGGAGTCTGGGATACTCAAGAGGAGGTGGAAGCAGTCGTGATTCCGGTGGGAAATGAGAACGGGGTGGGCTATGCGAAAGTCTTTAGATTTGTCAGTCGCGTGCGGGCGCAGGAATGGTATCTGGCCTCGCGCGCAACTGAATTGAAGCGTGTGCAATTCAGTACTATCCTGAAGCGTGTCCGGGTCGAGTGGTGGGCGCGGGTCTTATTGTTACCGGTGAGTTATGTAATTTCCCGTATGCTTACTTTTCGGCAACCTAAACCGGTTTCGATAGTCTAAATGGGCATTGAGGATCCTTTCATCTGCCTCACAAGCAGCGCTTTGTAGAATAACGCGGGATTTCACTAGACTTGCTCGAAGGGACTCCTCATTTTTAACTTTTTGCTTTTAGGTAGAGCCACCACCTATCCCCAATGCGCAGCATCATAAGCCAAATCATTTTGATCATCGGAGTCTGTTCCGTTCCTTTAATTGCCCAATCCGAGGAGCCTGATGATGCTCAGTGGAAGGCCCTTTTCGAAAGCATTCCCGAAACCGAGTCAGTGGAGGCTCGTTTCGAAGAGTGGAGGCACTCGTTGCTGCGTGATCGCCCAAGTTATTTGCAGGGCGTGCTGCGATTCGACAGCAAGATTGGGGTCAGTCTCAATTATTTTGAGCCGGCAGAGCGAACAATCATTATCACCGAAGATACGGTTTCCTTGAGGAATGAGGAGGGGGAGACGCGGACTCTACCGGATAGCGAGCGATACAATTGGATCCCGGATTTGATTGGGACAATTTTCAGTTTCGATCTCGAATCATGGAAAAGCGGATTTTTGTTGAACGACTACGCATTGGATAACGAAGTCTGGACTGCGGTAATCGAGCCCAAGGAAGGAACGGGACGCGATCAAATTCGGGAGGTCAAACTGGTCGGAGACGCTATCTATGTCACCGAATTGGAGATGCGTATGAAAGGGGGGAGGCGTGTGACAATCAAAGTAGCCTCTGCTGAGAAGGATATCGCTTTCGCCGATGAGGTGAAGGAGCTTTACTTCTAAACCGATCCTCCGAGCGCAAATCTAGGATATGAAAGTAGGTATGCGATGGTGGGTGGTGACCCTGCTCGGGATTTCCGGAGTGGTATTCGCTATTCTCCAAATGTTTGATGAACTGAGCACCAACGTTCTAGATTTACTTCCGGCAGAAGACGAGGCCCCTGAGATTCAGTTTTTGCAACTGCTCTCGCGTGAACAGAAAATCAACGGCGTGCAGACCGTGTTGCGCCCCGATCCGGACTTTGCCGGTACTCCGACTAAGAGCCTTGATGCACTTGCCAAAGCCTTTGTTGAGGCCTTGGATAAGAATCCAGTTTTCACTGAAAATTACCAGGTAGATGACCCGTCTGCCTACGAGCCTTTGGGAGAATTTCTTTTTGAGAACCGGATGGATCTCCTGTTTCCAGCGTGGATTCAGGCAAAGAATAGCGCCTGGATCGAAGCTGGTAAGCCCGGGGACTTTGATTCATTTGCAGCAGGCCAGAGTGTTGAGGAAATGAGTGAATTCCTGGATCAAGTTGAAGCTTTCGCGTTTGAAGACCTTCTCGTCTCGGATCCACTGTTGTTGATTCCAAGTCTGCTTGCACTGATTCAGGATAATGGCCGAGGCGATGAGAGTGACGAAGTGCTGATGTGGGTTGAAACTGGATTTTCACCCCTAGCTGCGGAGGGGCAAGAGCCTGTGGTGGCAGGCATAGAGAGTGCCTTTGCCGAGGCAGTTGGGCCAGATGCGGAGGCCTACGAATTGCTTTTCTCAGGGGTTAGTAAGTTCGCTTATGCGAATCGCAGCGGTGTGGTGGGTGAGGTCTCGCGTCTCAATGTTTTTGGAATTGTCGGAGTGATTGTTATCGCGCTGGTTTTCATGCGTCCGGTGCGCTCGGTTTTGGCAGTGTTGCCTTTGATTGTTTTGGCTTTGGCCTTTGGGCTATGGGCGGCGCATTTTGCCTTTGATCGGGTGCACGCGATTACCTTGATTATTGGGTCGATTCTGGCTGGAGTGGTCATTGATTACGGTTTTCATCTGGTCTTGTCTGGTAAATCTGAGCGCGCGATTGTGGTCAAACCGTTGATTCTGAGCGCGGTGTCGACAGCGGTGGGTTTTGCGGTTTTATCAGTAGCGCCTCTCCCATTGTTGAGACAAGTCGGGGTGTTTGTGTGCGCGGGGGTCATTGGAGCGATTACGGCCGGTATTTATCTGTTTCGAAGGGGTAAGACTGAGGCTCTGCGGCCATCGTGGGCGGAGCATGAGTTGTATTTACCAACGCCCTTGTCGCGGGCTTTGATCGGCGCCATTATTGCGATTGGAGTCGGGGTTCTGATTTGGCACCCTCCGGAATTTGTTGACGACATCCAGAGCTTCAGTGTGCAGTTCCCGGAGCTGATTGAGGAGGATCTCGAGATCAGGCGGATTTTTGGGCGCGAGGCTGATACAAATTTGATTTTTGCGTTGGGCGATAACGCTCAATCAGCAGTCTCGATGGCCAAGGATACGCTGGATAATAGCGGTGTTTCGGGTTACGGGTCATGGGTGCCTTCACTGGCCTCCGATGCGGATCTAGCGTTTCTCGAGTCGTGGTTGCCGGAAAGCA
>JBCCBL010000291.1:0-4031 GCA_039034055.1 Verrucomicrobiota bacterium
CAAGCAAAAGAATGAGATCCTCCTTCCGGTCTCGAAGGGGCGGGAGATGAATCCCGACCACATTGAGCCGGTAATAGAGATCTTCCCGAAAATCGCCCTTGCGAACCATCGTCTCGAGATCTCGATTGGTGGCGAAAACCAAGCGCACATCAACTTCAATAGGTTTTGAACTGCCTAAGCGCTCAAATTGCTTGTTCTCTAAAAATCTCAATAGTTTCACCTGAGTAGACGCGTCAATCTCTCCAATTTCGTCTAGAAAAAGGGTCCCGCCATCAGCCGATTCAAAGCGGCCAATTCGCTTTTCTGAGGCTCCGGTGAACGCTCCTTTTTCGTGGCCGAACAGCTCACTCTCGAGCAGATTCGCGGCAAGCGCGGCGCAATTCACCGCGATGAAAGCAGCACGTGCGCGGTCGCTGTTTTGGTGAATTGCTTGGGCAATGAGTTCTTTACCTGTCCCGGTTTCTCCGGTGACCAAAACCGTCGCTTTGGTCGGCGCGACTTGTTTCACACGATCAATCACCCGTGCTAGGGCATCTGAATTGCCGATGATTGAACTGAATTGATAACGCTTATCCAAGCGTTCATGAAGCTCGGTGTTTTCTTGTTTGAGGTTTCGCGACTCCAGAGCCCGAGCCACCAAAATCTCCAATTTCTCTAGATTGACCGGCTTTGTCATGAAGTCGAACGCCCCGCGCTTCATCGCTTTCACGGCAGAGTCAACCGTGCCGTATGCCGTCATCATGATGCATATCGGACTCGGACTCATCTTCAGACAGCGATCAATGACCGTCAACCCGCTCTTACCTGCCATCCGCAGATCTGTAAGGACGACATCGAACTCCTCCGAATCCATCAAATTGAAGGCTTCTTGAGCATTCGCCGCTAGAAACACTTCATATTTGTCCTCAAGAGCGAGGCCAAGGCCTTCACGCGTGTGCTTTTCGTCATCAACTATCAATAATGAAGCGGACATTCCTCAAGGAAAGCAAAAGACCCCTGTATTACCAGAAGAAAGTGTGTCAAAATTACACACTCAAATATCTGACAGATGCTTTCAACTAATACCTCTTTGCCGCGAAATCGATAGTTTTGTGGTGTCATATCAGGTATAGTCAAGCGTCCTCGCTTGAACGCCTGTTGGCCTATACCAAGAGGTCAAGCTTGCCCCCTACCTTGGACTATCAAAAAGTACGAGAATAGGTATGATGCGACAAATCAACCACGGTATCCAGCGACAAAAAAGCCGCACATCTTCCGATACGCGGCTTCGATCAAAATAATTCAGTCTAGGAACTCGCTTCGTTGGCAGCAGCCTGAGCAGCAGCGCGCTCCAAATTCTCAAGATACCGAGTCACCCGGGTGCTTGGCTTGATGCGCAGGTGTTCACGTAAAAGTGGAATCGCATCAGCATACTTCTTTTGAGCTGCACGCATCTGGGCGAAGTCAAGATATGCCTCTGCCGCAAAGTCTTCGAGCTTAGTCGCACGCTCATAATAGAAGGCTGCTTGCTCATACTTCATCTCGTCCCAATTGTATTCGGCGAGTGAAAGCAGAGCCGGCCCATTACTGGGATCGCGACCGATCAATTCTTGGAGGATTTCCGAAGCTTCGGCACGGCGGTCCGTATCGAGATAGATATCACTCTTAATGTTCAGTACCAAAATTTTCTGATCATTGTCCAAATCCAGAGTGCCTTCCAAACTGGTGACATACTCTTCCGCTTCACTATAACTGCCAATGGCAAGAAATGTCTGAGCAATTCGAATATAGTCGATATTTCGCAATTTCTCTTTGGACTCCAATGCGAGCTTGAAGGCGCCGAGAGCAGAATCATAAAGTGACTCGTTCAGGTATAACTCTCCCAAAAGATTCGCGGTGGAGGCAGTCGCAAGACCCATTCTCTTGATCATCTCCAGATTCCCAATAGCTCTTTGAAACTGCTTGGTGTTAGTCAGAGCCTGCGTTTGCATGATCCAATACTGAACCTTGGTAGGATCAGCCAAAATTGCGTCTTCCAGAAGAGTGATTGCCTCGGCGTACCGACCTGCCTCATACAAGCATTGGATTAAGCCGTTGCGGAAGTCTAGCTCATCGGGGTTCAAAAGAATCGCATCTCGGTAGGCCGATTCGGCCGCTCCAAACTGCTCCTTGTTCATGTAACAGAAACCCAGCATCCCGTAAGTCAAAGCGTCGCCCTGACCCAACTCAATGACCTTTAGAAATGACTGAATCGCACTGTCATACCGACCATCCTGGACATCTACGACAGCGAGAAATTTGTAGGCCCGGAGAAAATTTTTAAACTTATTGATCGCCTGGCGGTAATATTGGCGCGCCCGACCATACTGAGCTTTTTGGTAAAACATATTACCCAAAGTGAAATCCATAGCAGCGCTCGAATCTGGTGTGAGCGCCGATGCAAGCTGCTGAATCGCAGCGTCGATTTGACCGCTTTGCAGCAATGGGGAAACGGTGTCGCGAAGCACTGCCGCCTCCTCTTCATTAACGGATGGTTCGATGTCACCGTCAAATCCGTAGGCGCCCATGAAACGGTCAATGAAATCCTGACTATTCCAGTAATTTTGGGTCAGTTGTGGCGTCGGCTGAGCAAGAGCCCCGATCGCACATGCCTGCGAGAGAAGTATAGCTTTGATTAATGATTTCATATCGATGAGAAATTAGGAGGATTATTTGATAGTAAATTTAAGCGGGAAGAAAAATCGCGTCTTTACAGGCTCGCCGTTTTTCAAGGGCTTTTCGTAGACACTGGCCTCAGCGAAAGCGATCGCTGGCTTTTCGAATTCGCGATTCGTCGCTTCGACGACTTCTAGAACAGAAACGCGGCCGGTTTCGTCGATCATTACGAGCATTTTAACGAAGCCTTCGATGCGATTTCGTTTTAGCTCGTAAGGATACTCTGGTTGCCTCGGACCGGAGAGGCGTTTGGGCACCTTGTCCAGATCGGCAAGAGAGAAAAACATCTCTTCTACCGTATTGATGTCGGTATTAAAATCATCTAGACCAACGGAAACACCCCCAGCTCCAGAGCCGACATTCAGCCCAGTTGTCAAAGCAGAGAGGCTAATCTCGGGTGGCGGCGTCTCAAGTTGTTGAACCTCGACCTCTGGCGGCGGTTCCTCAATCGGCGGAGGCTCTTCGAAGTCTATCGGAGGGGGTGGCGGAGTGATAGCTACCTTCCGGACATCATTAGCGTCATCATTACCTCCGGCAAAATATTGAGTGAGTGGCAATAGGAAGAACAAGGAGGCGGAAACGAGTCCACCAACGATAATTGGAAGCGGGGACTTATTGAGAGTCGTTAAGCGATAGGTATTAGTGGTCATACTACTCTGCAATTTTCAATGTAGGTGAATCTGCACCCGAGAGGAGTGCCTCATCGTAGACTCGAAGTGCGAGGCCCGAGCGGGAGCCCTCCTCGACTTCAACGATAACCGGCACCGCATCTCGTTGGCTTCGGTTAATAATGGTCCGGCGGATAGCCCCGATGGAAACTTGGCTGTCTTCGAACATGATATTTCCATCGCGCGTGATTCTGAAGACGACCGGTTCAATTTCATCTTCAGGTGGATCGGCCGCCGGGCTGTTGCCAGGCGTCTCGAAACCGCGTTCATCTATGAATACTGTGGTCACGATGAAAAATATCAGGAGGATGAATACCATATCGATGAGCGGCGAGATATCTACGTCGTCACCCTTTTGAGATTGGCTAAAGCTCTTCTTTTTCATCAGTCCGCTAATTCGTTGAGGTTGCGACAAACACCTGTGAGCCTGTATTTGCAGCTTGTTCGATAACCCGGGCCACAATACTGGCATCCGAGCCCTGGTCGACCTGCAAAATGACTGGTGTATCCGGTTGTTTGAGACGGTCTACGAGTGAACGCACGCCCAGCACACTCACTTCTTCGCCACCATACACCACCGAATTTTCAGAGGTGATCGCGATCAAAATTGATTTCTTTTTGAGCTTATCGCCGGAGACGGTGATCACGCGATTCACCTCAACCCCTGGC
>JBCCBL010000292.1:0-4007 GCA_039034055.1 Verrucomicrobiota bacterium
CGACCGCTTCTTCGACGAGTGGCTGCCGCGCGGCACGCGAGTCGACCATCCCCGGTTCTTCGCGTTCATCTCTTCGACGAGGACAGCTCGGTTGGTTTTTTTGACCGACTCTATGATGGCCTGTTCATCCAGCGGGCGGATGGAGCGGAGGTCGAGAACCTCGGCTTCAATCTCATACTCTTCTTCAAGGATTTTTGCAGCTTCTAGGCAGGTGATGACGGCGCCGCCGTGGCAAATCAGAGTGATGTCGGTGCCTTCTTTTTTCACATCGGCCTTCCCGAGTGGTATTAGGTATTCTTCTTCAGGGACTTCCCATTCCATGCCGTAGAGCGTGGTGGACTCCATAAAGAATACCGGGTCGTTGTCCCGTATCGCTGTTTTCATCATGCCTTTGGCATCGTAGGCAGTAGCTGGATAGACAACTTTGAGTCCCGGATGGTTGGCAGCCATGTTTTCAGGGGTGTGCGAGTGAGTGGCTCCTACGTTGGTGCCTCCATTGGCCGGGCCGCGGATGACGATCGGGCAGTTGATCTGTCCGCCGGACATGTAGCGCACTGCTGCGGCGTTGTTGATCATTTGGTCCCACGCGACAAAGGCGAATGAATAGAACATCAATTCGATAACGGGTCGCACTCCCAGCATGGATGCCCCGATGCCCATTCCGATGAAGCCAGCCTCTGAAATGGGGGTGTCCACAACACGTTCGTCTCCGTATTTTGCCCAGAGGCCTTCGGTTACTTTGTATGCACCGTTGTATTGAGCGACTTCTTCACCGAGGAGGACGACATTTTCATCGCGTTCGATCTCCTCTGCAAAGGCGTCGTTGAGTGCTTGTCGGTATGTGATTGCCGGCATAGTAGATATCTAATTTAGCCTTCGACGGAATTGAAGAAGTGGGTTCCGGTGCGGCCGGCTTCGGTCTTGTTGTCAACTTCCCAGTAGACATCCGTGAAGATTTCCTCGGCGGGCGGGTATGGGCTGGCCTCGGCGAATTCTACCGATGCCTTCGCTTCCTCTTTGGCTGCTTTGTTGATTTCCTTCGCTGTTTCTTCGGTGAGGTTTCCCTCTTTGATGAGAACGTCCTGGAAGAGGTTTATCGGGTCGTGGTTTTTTTTGTAGGATTCGATTTCTTCCTTGGAGCGGTATTTTTGATGGTTGGCGTCCGCGATGGAGTGGCCGTAATAGCGATAGGTTTGTATTTCTAATAGGGTGGGTTTGCTCTCGTTGTGCGCCCGGTCGATTGCTTTTTGGGTTCCGGCGCGGACTGCGTAGAGGCTCGATCCATCAATTATATCCCAGGCCATGTTGTATCCCTCGGCTCGTGCCGCGAGGCCCGCTTCAGGATGTGAAGAAGAGCGTATTTGGGATGTGCCCATTGAGTAGCCGTTGTTTTCAATGATGAAAATGGTTGGAAGTTCGAATAGTGCCGCGAGGTTTAGGGCCTCGTGGAAGGCTCCCTGGTTGATTGCGCCATCTCCGAGGTAACACAGACAGCAGCCTTTTAAGCCTTGGTATTTGACTCCGTAGGCGAGACCAATGCCGAGCGGAGTCTGGCCGCCTACAATGCCGTGGCCACCCCAGTAGTTTTTGTCGGGAGCGAAAAAGTGCATCGAGCCTCCTTTGCCCTTGGAGCAACCGGTGTATTTTCCGTAGAGTTCGGCCATGCACTCGTTCATATTCATTCCGACCGCAAGGGCGTGTCCGTGGTCTCGATATGCGGTGATGATATGATCGTGCTCACCCATTAGAGAGACTGTCCCAATCGCTGTAGATTCTTGACCTATGTATAGGTGGAGGAACCCGCCCATTTTACCTTTTTGGTAACTCTGGAGGGCACTTTGCTCAAAAACCCGTATGCGGACCATGTCTCTAAATAGAGCCACTTTCTCTTCGGAGCTTAGTTTCGCATTGATTGGCGACTTTGCGAAATCTTCTTGGGACGACTTTCGGGAGTTTTTCTTTTGACTCACAGTATTAGGTGATGCGATGGATGCCGTTGGTTACCGGGACTAAGGGCGGAAAGTTGGGTCAATCAGAGTGATTCTTCAACTACTAATTCTACATTGTTTTGAGAATCGAAGTTGGCTCGGATTGCGGTGAATCCATCCCGATGATGGTCGTAGAATGGCCATACGAGAGTCCGGTCCGTTTCAGGGATTGCTAATTCGTCGATCTCATTTCGAGAAAAGAACTGAAATGGGCCTTCATCGATTTCCTTTGGGAGAGTTTCCAGAACGGGTTTGATTTCGAACATGAACATGAGCCAGTGGGTATGAGCCTCGTAAGCTTTTTCTGCGATCATCGAGAATAGGTGCAGGGATGAATGGTCCAGCTCAAGTCCGAGTTCTTCCTTCGCCTCGCGGACTGCGCATTCAAAGGGAGACTCGCCGGTGCTCATTTCGAGTTTTCCCCCTGGCGGACTCCAGAGGCCGAGATTGGGAGCCTTCCGTCGTTGCATCAGAAGGATTCGGTTTTGCCAGTCTTTAGCAAATAAAAGCGTACTGATTTTGTATGGATTCATCTTATATGCCGATCAGTAGGGTCGATTAATAGCGAGAATTTTATTGCGTTGATTCGTTTCGTGACGTTATGGCTCCTGTTTTTCTATGAGATCTATCCTACCCCTTGTGCTCCTAGCGTTGATACCCGCTTGTCTCAAAGCGGAGATCGAGATCGAGGACGTCACCTTTACCGAGCTACGCAGTGAATCCATCTTGATGGCCGTTGAACTGCGTGCCGGACGGAATTCTGATTCCAAAGATAAATATTTTAGTGATGTCAAAGTGACAGTCTTTGCGAGCTGGGGGGATCGAGGCCAGACTGATCCCGCGAGTTTGAAATTTTATAGAACAGCCGCCGAGCTTGTTGCTATCGAAATGAATGATACAGCTACGATCCCATTTATTTTATCGGGAGCTGTAGCAGATCGCGATGAACTGCGAAAAGAGCCTTTTGCTTATTACATCGAAATTCAAATTGGTGGGGAAGTCGTCCCATTTTCACCGGATATGGTCTCGAATAATATCCGCAACAACGCAGACGCAATCCGGTCGATTAAGCAGCGTGCCGAGGGTGAGGATGGTAAGGCTAACGATGGCTTATTTGTCCCATATTACCTTGCTACCTTTGGCTTGGAGAACGCAAATATCCGAAGTCTTCCATTCTTCCGACGGTCAGAGATCCAATCGGTGTTCGAATAATTTTCTTGTCTTTAACACACTTTTAGCAGTTGGTCATTTCAACCCAATGAGTTTCTTTACCCCACTTGTTATCCACTGCGGTGCCAGCAGTGTTGCTGTCGCGCATTTCAGCGAAAGCGGGCCCGGTAAGCGGACCCTTGAGGCGCTCCATTTAAGTGACCTGGAGTATGACACTTCATCAGATGAGGAGTGGTCGTTCGCGGTCGTCGAGAAATTGAAAGAGCTTTCCGCGAGTGCAGGCCTCGGGGCGCAGGCGGCTACGCTCATTTTGCCGGGCTTTCGCTTGTTGACGAAGTCATTCAAGATTCCGCAGGTTGATGAAGGACAGCGCGCACAGATCATTGCATTTGAGGCTCAGCAAAATATACCTTATCCGCTTGATGAGGTCGTGTGGGACAGCCAGATCATCGGCGATGATGGAATCGAGATGGATTGTCTTTTCGTCGCCGCTAAAAATGATTTTATCCAGGGTTTGTTGAATCAGCTGTTCGCGATCGGAATGAACATCGCTCAAGTGACCGCATCGTCGGTTCTGGACCATAGCGCAGTCCGCTCGGTTCTTGGCGACGAGGCTGAGCAACATCTCCTTATCAATATTGGAGCACGTTCGTCTAATTTGATTTTTATCGGGGAGAATGGATTTTTCGTGCGGAGTATCGCCTTAGGTGGGAACACGCTCACTCAGCAAATAGCAGATTCAATTGGGATTAGTTTTAACAAAGCGGAGGCTCTGAAAGTGAAGTTTTTCTCCGGTGCTGAGTCTTTTGCCCAGGATGATCCGCATGTGAAAATGATTTTGAGTTGCGC